>JAICUS010000776.1 GCA_025935735.1 Solirubrobacteraceae bacterium
ACGCGCTTGCCGGCGAACTGCGCGCCGCGCTCGTAGACCGGATACGACGGCGTCGGCACCACCACCGTGTCGCCGTCGAACACCTGGGCGAGCGAGAAGATCGCCTCCTTGGAGCCGAGCGTCGGGATCACCTCGGTGCCGGGGTCCAAAAGGGCGCCGAAGCGCCGCTCGATCCAGCGCGCGATCGCCTCCCGCAACTCCGGCAGCCCGTCGGCGGACGGGTACGCGGACATGGGCGTCACCGCGGCCGCGAGCGCGTCGCGGATGAACGCCGGCGTCTCCTCCCGCGGCTCGCCGATCCCGAAGTCGATCAGCTCGACGCCGCGCGCCGCGACCGCTGCCTTGGCCTGCGCCAGGCGGACGAACGGATACGTCGCCATGCCCGACAGGACGGGTGAGAGGCGCACCGTCATGTGGCCGCCGCCTCCAGCACCCGGTGGGCGTGCAGCAGCGCGTCCACCGACACGGACTCGTCGCGGCGGTGCGCCTGGGCGGGCTCGCCCGGGCCGAAGTTGACCGCGGCGTAGCCGGCGGCGGCGAACTCGGCCACCGGCGTCCAGGCCTGCTTGGGCGCCACGCGCAGATTGCCCGCCTCGATCAGCCGCCGCGCCAGCGGGTGGTCGACCGCCGCCGCGGCCGAGCCCGAGTTGCCGTCGATGCGCAGCTCGCCCAGCCCGCCGCACAGCTCGCGCAGCCGCGCCTCGGCCTCCTCCGGCGTCCGCCCCGGCGCGTAGCGGAAGTTGACGCCGCACACGCACTCGTCGGGGATGACGTTGGACGCGATCCCGCCGGCGATCCGGGTGACGGAGACGACCTCCTGGAACGTGAGCCCGCCCGACTCCACCGGCACCGACGGCGCGCTCGCCAGCTGCGCCACGCCGATCGCCGCCCGGTGGATCGCGTTGTCGGCGTGCCACGGCCGCGCGGAGTGCCCGGAGCGCCCGCGGAACGTCCACGTGGCCGCCACGTTGCCCAGGCAGCCGGCGTGCACCTCGCCGTCCGTCGGCTCCATCACCACGACGAAGTCCGCGGCGACCGGCGAGCGCTCCAGCAGCGGCGTCAGCGCGCTCTCGCGCGACGGCAGCTCCTCGCGCGGGAAGAACAGCGCCGCGTACGGCACGCGGCCCAGCACCAGCTCGATCATCACGGCCAGCGCGCCCTGCATGTCGCTGGCGCCGAGGCCGTGCACCCGCCCGTCGTCGCGCGAGCCGGGGATGTTCCCCTGCGCCGGCACCGTGTCCAGGTGCCCGGCGAGCAGCACCGGCGGGCGCATGCCGGACGGCCGCGCCAGCACGCAGCAGTCGCCCAGCTCCTCCACCTCCGCACCGCCGTCGCGCAGCACGCCGGCCACGTGCGCGGCCAGCGCCGCCTCGTCGCGCGACTCCGACGGGATGTCGACCAGCTCGAGCGTCCGCGCGGCCAGGCGCTCGCGCAGCTCGTCCTCACCCGGCGCCGGCGTCACTGGCATGGCGGGCCACTCTAGAATGGGAGGCCTTGGAGCGCTCCCGCAACGGCCGCACGACAGAGTCCCGCTACGCCCCGCCCGCCGCCGGCCGGGCGAGGCAGCGCGCCTACAGCATCGCCGCGACGCCCGCCAACGAGGACCTGCAGGAGCTCGAGGAGCTGCTGCGCACCGCCGGCGTCGCCACGGTCGGCGCGATGGTGCAGAAGCGCGAGCAGCCGCACCCGAACCTCTACCTCGGCCCGGGCAAGGTCGACGAGCTCAAGCCGCTGCTCAAGCAGGCGGACGCGAACCTGGTCGTGGCCGACGACGAGCTCACCCCGCGCCAGCAGCGCAACCTGGAGAAGGAGCTCGACGTGCCGGTGCTCGACCGCACGGCGGTGATCCTCGACATCTTCGCCGGCCACGCGCACACGGCCGAGGGCAAGATGCAGGTCGAGCTCGCCCAGCTCGAGTACAACATGGCGCGCATGCGCGGGCTGTGGACGCACCTCGAGCGCCTCGGCGCCGGGCGCGGCGTCGGCGGCATCGGCACGCGGGGACCGGGTGAGTCGCAGATCGAGACCGACCGCCGCCTGGCCCGCGACCGCATCACCGCGCTGCGCCGCCGGCTGGACCACGTGAAGTCCACCCGCGCCGTCCAGCGGGCCGAGCGCGAGCGCGCGCACCTGCCCAACGTCGCGCTCGCCGGCTACACGAACGCCGGCAAGTCGACGCTGCTCAACGCGCTCACCGGCGCCGAGGTCGGCGTCGGCGACCGGCTCTTCCACACGCTCGACCCCACGACGCGCCAGCTCCAGATCGACGGCCGCCCTTACCTGCTCACCGACACCGTCGGCTTCATCCGCAAGTTGCCCCACCAGCTCGTCGACGCGTTTGCCGCGACGCTGGAGGAGACGCGGC
>JAICUS010000874.1 GCA_025935735.1 Solirubrobacteraceae bacterium
CACGGGCATCCGGCGCGGGGCGAAGCTAACCGGCCGGGGCGCCGCTCCACAATCGGGGCGGACCCCTGAACTTCAGACCGCCTCTTCGGACTCGATCGCCGTCGAGATCCGGTCGAACGGGATCGCCGCGCGGGTGACCACGGCGCGCACGTCGTCGGCCGATGCCGCGTCGAAGAGCAGGTAGCACGTCTCGTCCTCGGGCACGAGGATCGCCCGCAGGTAGCGGACCGGCGGCGTGTGCGCCTCGACGGCGGCCTTCAGGCTCGCCGTCCCGATCGCGCCGGTCCGCGGTACGTAGACCTCGACGATGAACTCGGTCACCGCGGCGAGGCTACGGGCGGCGTCCGCGCGGCGAAATCATGGAAACCTCACGGGTTGAACTTCGCGGCCAGCTCGGCGCGGTTGCGGACCCCGAGGCGCGCGTAGGCGCGCGAGAGGTGGACCTCGACGGTGTGCACGCCGAGGTGCAGCGTGCGGGCGATCTCCTTGTTGGCCATGCCGCGGGCCGCGAGCTCGACCACGTCGCGCTCGGTCGGGGTGAGCTCGCCCTCGCCGCGCGGGCGCCGCCCGCCGACGCGGGCCAGCTCGCCGGACGCCCGCTCCGCCCAGCCCGGCGAGCCGAGCGCCGCGAACGCCGCGGCCGCCGTGGCCAGCGACTCGCGCGCGCCGCCCCACTGCTTCAGCCGCCGCTGGGCGAGCCCGAGGCTGAGCAGCGTCCGCGCGCCGTCGAAGCGCAGCCCGAGCTGCGCGTAGCCCGCCGCCGCCTCGGCCAGCGCGTCGCCGTGCTCGGCCGCGTAGGGGCCGCCGGCCAGCTCGACCAGCGCGCGGCAGCGGCGGGCGCTGAGCCGGCCCCACGGGTGGTCGTGGCGCTCCGCCAGCTCGTGCAGCCGCTCGGCCACCGCGCGGGCCTCGTCCACCTCGCCGAGGTCCACCAGCGCCTCGACCAGCTCCGGCGCCGCCGGGAAGACGCCCGGCTCGTCCACGCCCTCGCGCTGCGTGTGCTCCCATACGGCGCGCAGGCTCTCCGCCGCCCGCTCGGGCTCGCGGGCCACCAGCGCGGCGACGCCGCGGGCGCGCAGGGCCTCCAGGCGGTCCCAGGCGGAGTCCACGCCGGCGGCGCGGGCGATGGCGTCGGCCGCCCAGCGCTCGGCCGCCTCGGCGTCGCCGCGCCCGGCGGCCAGCAGCGCGCGGCAGCGCTGGTACATCGGCTTGATCAGGATGTCGCCCTCCAGCGACTCCGTCCACTCGTCCAGGCGGCGCTCGGCGGCGGCCCACTCGCCGGCTCGCAGCTCGAGCTCGGTCACGTGCAGGCGCCCGAACGCGTAGGAGCCCGGCTCGCCCCGCTCGTCGGCCAGCTCGAGCAGCCGGGTGAGGATGCTGCGGGCCTGCCCGAGCTCGCCGCGCCACACGTGGCGCTGACCGGCCACCCGCTCGGGGCAGGCGAGGATCCACGAGCCGGCGTCGTCGAACACGTCCGAGCGCGCGCACAGGTCGTCCAGCGGCCGGCCGGTCATCGCCCGCACCCAGCCGAGCGCGTAGAGCGCGAGCCGCTCGACGTCGCGCCCGGCCGCGTCGGCCAGCGAGAGCGCCTCCAGCCCCCACGCCTCGGCCTCTGGGACGCGGGTCACCGTGGCCGCGGCCGCGTTGGAC
>JAICUS010000087.1 GCA_025935735.1 Solirubrobacteraceae bacterium
CCGCGCACGAGGCGGCGGTCGTGTTCGACGGCTGCCACGAGGTCGAGGTCCGCCACCTGCGCGCCGAGGGCGGCCTCGCCGCCGCGCCGGGCGACCCGGGGCTCGACGGCGCGCTCACGTTCCTGGCCTGCCGCGACGTCGCCGTCAGCGACTGCGTGCTCAGCTGCCCGGACTCGGCGGGCCGTGCGCAGACCTGCGTGAGCGTCCGGACCGGCGCCGGCGGGACCCCGGACCGCATCCGCATCGAGCGCAACCGGGTGGAGGTCGGCGCGGGCCAGACCGGCGTCCTGGTCGCCGACGCGGGGACGGCGGTCGTGGCGGGCAACCACGTGCTGCTCGCGCCCGGCGCGGCCGGCCTGGGCGGCTTCAACCCGGCGCTGGGCGCCGACCTGCACGCCCGCCTGTCGGCGGCGCTGCGCAGCAAGGGCGGCGCGGGCGTCAAGCGCATCGCCGTCCCGGCCACCGGCGACAAGCTGTTCGTGGCCGACGAGCGGCTCGCGCCGCTGGCCGCCGACTTCGCCAAGACGGTCAGGAAGAGCTCGACCGCGCGCGGCGGCGCCCAGGGCGCCCTACTGCGGTTCGGCCGCGCCCTGGGCGGCGGGCAGGGGCTCGACGCGCTCTCGCCGGCGTCGTCCGGTCTGCTGGCGGCGCTGGCCGGCCAGCTGCGCGCCGCCGGGCAGGGCATCGTGGTCGGCGGCTCCGGGTCCACGACCATCCGGATCCTCGACAACCTGGTCGAGGGCGCCATCCAGGGCATCCACCTCGGCGTCTCCGCGGCCGGGGGCGGCGTCCGCGCGATCGACGTGGCGGTGATCGCGCGCAACGTCGTCCGGGCGGTCGTCCCCGCCACCTATGACCGCGACCGGCACGGCATCTTCGCCGGCAACGTGCGCAGCCTGGAGATCGAGGGCAACGCGCTCACGCTGCGCCGGATCGCGGCGGACGGCGTCCCGGCGCCCACCGCGGTGGAGGGCGTGCGCGTGCACGGCCTGCTCGGCCCGTACCTGTCGATCCGCCGGACGAGCCTGTCCGGGTTCACCACCGGCGTGAGGGTGGTGCCTCTGGCGCCGGTGCCCACCCCCCGCGTGTGGCTGGTGGCCGAGACCGTCGCGCAGGGCGCGGCCGCGGCGCTCGACGCGCCCGCGACGGTGGACCGGGAGCGCAACGTGCCGTGAAGGCCCACGCGCCGCTGGCCGAGCCGGCGAAGGCGCCGGCCCGCGCGCCGGTCGCCCGGGGCGCGCGCCGGCCGCTGCGCTTCAAGCTGGCCGTCGGCCCCGTCAACGACCCCCTGGAGCACGAGGCCGACCGGGTCGCCCGGCGCGTCCTGCGCCGCTCGCCCGGCGCGGGCCCGGCGCGCTGCGCCTGCGGCGGGACGCCCGGTCCCGACGGGCTGTGCGCCGCCTGCCGGGCGAGGCTGGCGCGGGCGGCGGCCGGGCCCGCGCCGGCGTCCGCGCCGCCGAGCGTCGACGCCGCGCTGGCCCGGCCGGGCGCGGCGCTGGACGGTCCCACGCGGGCGTTCTTCGAGCCGCGCCTGGGCGTCGACCTCGGCGGCGTGCGCGTGCACGACGACCCGGTCGCCCACGCGTCGGCCGCCGACGTCGCCGCGCACGCCTACACCGTCGGGCGCGATGTCGTGTTCGCCGCCGGCCGCTACCGGCCGGCGAGCCAGAGCGGCCGCGAGCTGCTCGCGCACGAGCTCGCCCACGTGGCCCAGCAGGGGGACGGGGTCCTGCGGCGCCGGCCGGCCGGTCGGGGCGAGGGCCTGACCCTCGTCGAGCCGATGGATCAGGCCGAGGCGCTGCTGGTCATAGCCGACGACCTGGGGCGCGCCCCGGACACGAGCCGGGCGGCGCTCATTTCGCTCGAGGCGACGCTGCGGATGCCGTTGAGCACCGAGAACGCCGCCCTGCGGGTGCGGCGGCTGAGCGCCGCGGTCTCGCTGCTCGACGCGGCGGACGCCGCGCTGGTGATCGCCGCCCTGACGCGCCCCGCCAACGCCCGCCAGAAGGAGCTGCGCGGGCTGTTCATGCGGCTGGACCACCGCACCCGCGAACCGCTGCTGGCCATGCTGGACGACCGCGCGCAACGAACCGCCGAAGCCCCGGCGAAGGCCGAGCCCGTGGCGCCGAAGACCGAACCCAGGCGCTGGGCCAAAGTGGACGAGGGCGTCTTCGCCTACATCGCTCCCGCGGGCGCCACGATCGACGCGGTCGCCAACCACATCTCCGGCTACGCAGAGCTGGCGAAGATCCTTTCCGAGCTCAACGGCGTCGAGCGCAAGAAGCCCCTGCCGAAGGCGACGCCGATCATCGTCCCCGCCGAGTACATCAGCCGGCCGGAGGCCCTGGCCGAGGTGCCCGAAGAGCTGCGGGCCGAGATCGCCGATACCCAGCGCGCGCGGGGCGACGCGGCCGCGTTCCAGCGCTTCGTCAAGGTCAAGAGCGGGCATCCGGCCGGCCCTGGCGCGGTGGGCCTGGCTCCGGTGACGCTGGCGCCGGTGATCCGTCCCGGGCTGTGGGACGCCCTGAAGTACGGCGCCGGGTTCGTGTGGGGCCTCATCGCGGGCGCCCGGGACGCCGTGGAGGACCTGTTCGCCGGTGCCTGGGCGATGATCAAGGCCGTCGGCACGACGATCTACAACCTGCTCACCGCAAACCTGGGCGCGATCGTCAGGACCGTGAAGGGCTGGATCGCCCAGCTGGAGCTCCTCTGGGCCAGACGCGCAGAGATCGCCGCGGACTTCATGGGGAAGTGGAACGCCAAGGACCCCTGGGACCGCGGGCGCTTCCGGGGCGGGGTGATCGGCTGGGTCATCATGACCGTGCTGATCGTCATCGTGACCTGGGGCGAGGGCGCGGTCGCGAAGATCTCGGGCAAGTGGGCGAACGTGGTCAAGGTGCTCAACATCGCCCAGAAGGCCGGAGACCTCGCCACCTATACCAGCGCCTTTGCGAAGATCGCCGACAAGACCGTCCAACTCGCGATCGATGCGCTGAAGGCTTCGAGATTCGCCAAGGTGGTGGAGGTCGGCGCCATCGTCGCCAAGCCCATCGAATGGACGGCGAGGGGGCTGCGCGCGGTGTGGGCCCTCCCCGGGCGGATGGCGGAAGGGCTCACCGACAAGATCGCCGAAGGGCTGCGCGTGCTCGAGCCGTATACGGAGAAGATCAAGAACCTGTCGGCTCGCGCCAAGCGCTGGCTGTTCGGCTGCCATTCGCCCTGCGATTGGAATCCGGAGTTCGCCCTGCGGGAGTTGGAGCGGGGCGGCGACATCGAGGCCCGCGCTCTGCACGAGCTCGGCGAGGAGGATTGGGAGCTCTCGGAGCTGGAGAACGTCGGCGAGACGCCGGTGAAGGCCGAGCCGCGCGCCCGCGGCTATGCGATCGAGGACCGGCAGATGCGCATCGTCGAACGCGAGGGCTACGAGCGCCTGCCGGACTGGTTCAAGACCCACGACGCCTACCGTGGCGGGACCGTCCGCAGGAGGATGGAGAACGGCCGCAGGATACGGGTGATCACCCAGCCGGACACCCTCTCGATCAAGAGCACGTGGATCACCGATCCCACGCGGCTGACCGAGACGGTCGAGAACTATTTCGCGACGTTGCGGGGGCGCTTCGGCCACACGAGGGGCGGGGTGCGGATCGTCGGCGCCCGCACCCGCACGCTCGACCTGATCTTCGACGAGGGCACTCGCCTGACGCCCGACACCCTGCGGGCGCTCGAGCAGCTCAAGCAGTCGGCCGGGAGCATCCGTTTCCGCTGGTACGTCATGCAATCCGATCGGATCGTCCCGAGCGGGCAGTATCTGCGGGCGCTGCGGCTCGGGCCCTGATCCGGGAGATGAGAATGTCTCACACCGGGAGTCGAACCCTTCGAGCAACACGCAAGTCAGACAGGCTCACGCAGAAGACTGATGCCCTCAACGGGAAACTGCCGCTCTCACGCACTTGATCACGCTCGGCGCAACCACACGCTGATGAAAGACCTGCCCAGCTAACCGCCTCCGGCGGCCGGTGTCAACCCGGCCCCGGCTATACTGCGCCGCCGGTCATGCCGAAGATGAAGTCCCATTCCGGCGCGAAGAAGCGCTTCAAGAAGACCGGGAGCGGCAAGCTCCAGGGCCGCCACGCGTACTCGAGCCACATCCTCGAGAAGAAGTCGCCGAAGCGCAAGCGCAAGATGGGGCTCGACCGGACGATCTCGAAGGCCGATCGCCAGACGGTCACCAAGCTGCTGGGAGGCAACGGGCGATGACCCGCGTCAAGCGCTCCGTGCACGCCCGCAAGAAGCGCCGCGAGGTGCTGGAGCGGGCCAAGGGCTTCCGCGGGGAGGCGCACTCCTCCTACAAGCGCGCCAAGGAAGCCGTCATGAAGGCGGACGCCTACGCGTATCGCGACCGGCGCAACCGCAAGCGCGACTTCCGGCGCCTGTGGATCACCCGCATCAACGCGGCCGCGCGCGCGGAGGGCATGACCTACGCGACGTTCATCCACGGCCTGCAGCTGGCGGGCGTCGAGCTGGACCGCAAGGTGCTGGCCGACATCGCCGTGCGCGACCCTGAGACGTTCCGCCGATTTGCCGAGCGCGCCCGAGAGGCCGCGGCGGCCTAGGCAACCCCACAGACCGCCGAAGCGCATCGGGCGCCCCTCCGGACCGGAGCGGCGCCCTTTTTTTCGTCTCCATGACCCAGATCACCAGCCCCCACAACGAAGCCATCAAGGAGGTCCGCAAGCTCGCCGGCCGGCGCTGGCGCGACAAGCTGGGCGAGTTCGTGGCCGAGGGCGAGGACCTGGTGGAGGCCGCGGGCGCCGCCGGCTGGGCGCCGTCCGCGCTCTACGTGGCCGCCGGCAGCGGGCTGAACGGCGTCGAAGTCGCGCCGCACGTGCTGGCCACCGTCTCCCAGCTGGGCTCCTCGACGCGGGCGCTCGGCGTCTACGCGCAGCGCTGGGCCGCTCCTACGGGGCCGCGCTGCGTCGCGCTGTGGGGCGTCGGGGACCCGGGCAACGTCGGCACCGTGCTGCGCTCCGCGCTGGCCTTCGGCGCGGACTCGGTCGCGCTCGGTCCCGGCAGCGCCGACCCCTACTCGCCGAAGGCCGTCCGCGCCTCGATGGGCGCGATCTTCAGCGTCCCCGTGGCCCGGGTCAGGAACCCCGCCGAGCTGCCGGGCCCCCGCATCGCGCTCGCGGCCCGGGAAGGCGTGCCGCTGCACGAGCTGACCGGGCCCGGCACCCTGGTTGTCGGCGCCGAGCGCGAGGGGCTGCCGCCCCGCGTGGTCGCCGCCTGCGACGTCGTCGCTCACATCCCGATCGCCCACGCCGACTCGCTCAACGCCGCCATGGCGGCCACGGTCGCCCTCTACGAGGTAACTAGGATCACGCGCCGATGAGCACCGCCGACCGGATCTCCGCGCTGCGCGCCGAGGGGGAGGCGGCCGTCGCGGCCGCCCCGTCCACCGCCGAGCTGGAAGAGGTCCGCGTGCGGTTCCTCGGCCGCAAGGCAGAGCTGCCGAACCTGCTGCGCGACGTGGGCAAGCTGCCGCCGGAGGAGCGCGGCGCGGTCGGCCGCGGCGCCAACGAGGCGCGCAGGGCGCTCGAGGCCGCGGTGGAGGCCCGCCGGGAGCAGCTCGACGCGCTCGAGCTCGAGCAGCGGCTGGCCGCCGACGTGGTCGACGTCACGCTGCCCGGCACGCCGCTGCCGAGCGCCGGCCACCTGCACGTGCTCACCGCGACCCGGCGGGAGATCGAGGACGTGTTCATCGGCCTCGGCTTCAGCGTCGTCGAGGGCCCGGAGATCGACCTCACCTACTACAACTTCGACGCGCTCAACCACGACGCCGACCACCCGGCGCGCTCGGAGGCCGACACGTTCTACGTCGCCGACGACGTGGTGCTGCGCACCCAGACCTCGCCGATGCAAGTGCGGGCGATGGAGCAGCACGGGCCGCCGCTCTACATCATCGTCCCCGGCCGCACCTACCGGCCCGACAACGACGCCACGCACACGCCGCAGTTCCACCAGGTGGAGGGCCTCGCGGTGGACACGGACCTCACGCTCGGCGACCTGCAGGGCACGCTGCTGGCCTTCGCCCGGGCGCTGTTCGGCGACGAGCGCGAGGTGCGCCTGCGGCCGCACTTCTTCCCGTTCACCGAGCCGAGCGTCGAGCTCGACGTGAGCTGCTTCAACTGCCGCCAGGGCTTCCTCAGGGACGGCTCGCGCTGCCCGCTGTGCAAGGGCTCGGCCTGGATCGAGATCCTCGGCGCCGGCATGGTCGACCCCAACCTCTACGGCTACGTGCGCGAGTCCGGCTACGACCCCGAGCTCCACCAGGGCTTCGCCTGGGGCATGGGCATCGAGCGGATCGCCTTCCTCAAGCACCGCGTGCCCGACCTGCGGATGTTCTTCGAGAACGACCTGCGGCTGCTGGAGCAATTCGGCTGATGCTGCTGCCGCTCTTCTGGCTCCACGACTACGTGGACCCCGAGCTCGACGTGGCCAAGCTCGCCGCGCGCCTGGACATGACCGGCACGGCGGTCGAGCGCATGCACACCCACGGCGTCACCGCGCTGGAGTACTTCGTCGTCGGCCGGGTGCTGACCGCCGAGCGCCACCCGGACGCCGACCGCCTGACGGTCTGCACCGTCGCCGTCGGCGAGGGCGACGTCGCCCAGATCGTGTGCGGCGCGCCCAACGTGGCCGCGGGGCAGACCGTGGCCGTCGCCCAGCCGGGCGCGGTGATGCCGGACGGCACGCGCCTGAAGCGGGCCAAGCTGCGGGGCGTCGAGTCCCAGGGGATGATCCTGGCCGAGGACGAGGTGGCCATCGGCACCGACCACGACGGGATCATGGTGCTGCACGACGACCTCGTGCCCGGCACGCCGCTGGCCGACGTGCTGCCGATCGCCACCGACGTGCTCGAGCTCGAGATCACGTCGAACCGGCCGGACTGCCTGTCGGTCTACGGCATGGCGCGCGAGGTGCACGGCGCCACCGGCGCGCCGCTGGCGCCGCCGCCGTGGGACGAGGACCCGGGCAGCGACGGCCCGGTGGACGGCGTGACCATCGAGGTCGAGGCGCCCGACCTGTGCCCGCGCTTCACCGCCCGGCTGTTCGAGGACGTCGAGCTCGGCCCCTCGCCCGAGTGGCTGAAGGCGCGGCTGATGGCCGCCGGCCAGCGCCCGATCAACAACGTCGTCGACATCACCAACTACGCGATGCTGCTCACCGGGCAGCCGCTGCACGCGTTCGACTGGGACCTCGTGGCCGGCGGGCGCCTGGTGGTGCGGCGGGCGCGCGAGGGCGAGACGATGTTCACGCTCGACGACGTGGAGCGCAGGCTCGACCCCGACGTCCTGATCATCTGCGACGACGACGGGCCGACCTCGATCGCCGGGATCATGGGCGGGCAGCGCTCCGAGGTCCAGCCGACCACCACCCGCGTGCTGATGGAGGCGGCCAACTGGAACGGGCCGAACCTCCAGCGCACCTCGGCGCGGCTGAACCTGCGCACCGAGGCGTCCGGGCGCTTCGAGAAGGGCCTCGCGCCCGAGCAGGCGATGGACGGGCAGGCGGTGGCCACGCGGCTGATGCTCGAGCTCACCGGCGCGCGCCTCGTCGACGGCACGACCGACGTCGGCGGGTGGGTGGGGATCCGATCAACGGCGGCGACGCTGCGGCTGCGCGACGCCAAGGTGACCGGGCTGCTGGGCATGGAGGTGCCGATGCCCGACCAGGCCGAGCTGCTGGGGCGGATCGGGTTCGCCACCGCGCCGGCGGACGGCGGGCTGGACGTCACCGTCCCGTACTGGCGGCGCAACGACGTCACCCGCGAGGTCGACGTGATCGAGGAGGTCGCGCGGCTGTGGGGGCTGGAGAAGCTGCCCTCGACGCTGCCCTCGCGCCACGACACGAGCGCCCGCCTGACCGCCGAGCAGAGGCTGCGCCGGCGCGCCGGCGACGCGCTGGTCGGCGCCGGGTTCTCCGAGGCGATCGGCTGGAGCTTCCAGGCGCCGGAGATGAGCCGCCGGCTGCGCATCCCCGACGCGCCGGCCGTCCACGTGCGCAACCCGCTGTCGGAGGACCTGAGCGCGATGCGCACGACGCTGCTCGGCTCGCTGCTGGACTCCGTGCGCCACAACCGCGCGCGCGGCGCCGAGGACGTCCGGCTCTTCGAGGAGGGCGCGATCTACCTCGACCGCCCCCACCGGCGCCCGCCCACCGCCGCCGAGCAGCGCTCCACGCCGCTGCCCGAGGAGCAGTGGCACCTGGCCGCGCTGCTGACCGGGCGCGTCCGCCCGGCCTCCTGGCGGGACACCGACCCGCCGCAGGCCGACTTCTTCGCCGCCAAGGGCGCGCTGACCGTGCTGCTGGACGCGCTGCGCGTGCCGTGGAGCGTCGAGCGCGCCGAGGAGCCGTTCCTGCACCCCGGCCGCGCCGCCCGCGTGCTGGCCGGCGGCGAGCGGGCGGGCTGGCTGGGCGAGCTGCACCCCGGCGTGGCGGCGGACTGGGACCTCGGGCGGGTCGCGGGCTTCGAGCTCGACCTCGGCGTCGTGCTGCCGCACGCGGTGATCGCGCCGCTCTACGAGGACCTGACGAGCTTCCCGTCGATCCGCCAGGACCTCGCGTTCTGGACGACCCGCACGGCGGACGAGCTGCTGGCCGTGGTCCGCGCGGCCGGCGGGAAGCTGCTGCGCGCCGCCGCGGTGTTCGACGTCTACCAATTGCGCGGCGAGACGTCGCTGGCCGTGCGGCTGGAGTTCCGCGCGGGCGACCGGACGCTGACCGACGAGGAGATCGCGCCGCTGCGGGAGAAGATCGTCGCGGCGGTGGCGGAGAAGCTCGGAGGGCGGCTGCGTGGCTAGTGTGGCCGTGTTGGGCGCCGCCGGCTACGCGGGCGCGATCGCCGCGCAGCTGCTCTATCGCCATCCCGCGTTCGAGCTCACCCACGTCACCGCCCGCGCCGAGGCCGGCGAGCGCCTGGACGACGTCCACCCGCGCACGCGCGTGCCGCTGCGGCTCGAGAGCTACGCCCCCGGCATCGAGGTCGACGCCGCCGTGGTCGCCTACCCGCACGGCGCGGCCGCGCCGGTGGTGGGCGAGCTGCGCGACCGCGGCGTGCGCGTGGTCGACCTGTCCGCCGACTTCCGGCTGCGCGACCGCGGCATCTACGAGGACTGGTACGGCGCGCACGGCGCGCCGTCGCACTTCGGCACCGGCGTCTACGGGCTCCCCGAGCTCACGCGCGACGCGGTCCGCGGCGCCGACCTGGTGGCCAACCCCGGCTGCTACCCGACGGCGGCGCTGCTCGGCCTCGCGCCGCTGGCCCGGGCGGGCGTGATCGGCGACGTCGTGATCGACGCGAAGTCCGGCGTCTCGGGCGCCGGCCGGGCGGCCACCGCGAGCACCCACTTCATCGCCGCCGACGAGAACGTCTCGCCGTACAAGATCGAGGGCCACCGCCACACGCCGGAGATCGAGCAGGAGCTGGCGGCGCTGGGCGCGGAGCTGACGATCACCTTCACTCCGCACCTGCTGCCGCTCGCCCAGGGCGAGCTGGTGTCCTGCTACGTCACCCCGGCGCGCGAGCTGGGGGAGGGCGAGCTGGCCGAGCTCTACGACGATGCCTACGCCGCCGAGCCGTTCGTCGAGCTCCGCGACGGCCCGGTGGGCGTGATCGACGTGCGCGACACCAACTACTGCCGCATCAGCGTCCTGCAGGACCCGCGCACCGGGCGGGTGATCGTCTTCTCGGCCATCGACAACCTGTGGAAGGGCGCGGCGTCGCAGGCGGTCCAGAACCTCAACCTGATGTTCGGCGTTCCCGAGTCGGAGGGCATCCGGTGACCTCGCGCTGGCTGGAGACGCCCGGGCACGTGACCGAGCGTGAAGGCGACCTGCCGGCCGGGTTCCGCATGGCGGGCGTGTCGTGCGGGTTGAAACCGTCGGGCGGGCTCGACCTCGGGCTGTGCGTGTCGAGCGCCCCGGAGACGGTGAGCGCGGCCCGGTTCACCCGCTCGGGGCTGCTCGCCGCGCCGGTGATCCTCTGCCAGACCCGCACGCGCCTGGACGCGATCCGCGTCCTCGTGGTCAACTCCGGCAACGCCAACGCGGCCACCGGCCGGCGCGGGCTGGAGGAGGCGGCGCGCATGCAGGGCGCCGCGGCGATGGCCGGCGGCGTGCGCGAGGACCAGGTCGCGGTCGCCTCGACGGGCGTGATCGGCGTGCTGCTGGACGCCTCGGAGCCGATCCGCGGGATCGCCCGCGCGCGGGCCGAGCTGCGCGAGCACGGCATGGGCGACTTCAGCGAGGCGATCCAGACCACGGACCGCTTCGCCAAGGAGGTCGAGGTCGACGTCGCGCTGCCGTCGGGCAGCGTGCGGCTCACGGCCCAGGCCAAGGGCGCGGGGATGATCTCGCCCAACTTCGCCACGATGCTGTGCTTCGTCCAGACCGACGCGGCCCTGGCCGCCGAGACCGCCGACCTGTTGCTCGGCGTCTGCGTCGCGCGCTCGTTCGACCGCGTCTCGGTGGACGGGCAGCTCTCGACCAACGACACCGTGATCCTGCAGGCGTCCGGCGCGAGCGGCGTGCGGATCGAGCCCCACTCCGAGGACGAGGTCCGTTTCGGCGAGGCGCTCGACTGGGCGCTGCGGCGGCTCGCACTGGCCATCGTGCGCGACGGCGAGGGCGCGCAGCGGATCGGCCGCGTGGTGGTGAGCGGGGGCTCGGAGGACGTCGTGGTCGCCTCCGCCCGGGCGGTGGCGAACTCGCCGCTGGTCAAGGCCGCGCTGCACGGCGGCGACCCGAACTGGGGCCGGATCGCCCAGGCGGTCGGCGGCGTGGTCACCGACGCCCCGCTGGCGCTCGACGTGTTCATCGAGGACGTGCAGGTCTGCTCGGGCGGCGTCGCGGTCCCGTACGACGCGCCGGCGCTGGCCGAGGCCGTCGCCGGCGACGAGGTCGAGTACACCGTCCGCCTGCCCGGCGAGGGCTTCGAGGCCGAGGTGTTCTTCTCCGACCTCTCGCACGACTACGTGACCATCAACGCGGACTACACCACGTGATGCACGACGTCGGGACCCTGCTCGAAGCGCTCCCGTACATCCGGGAGTTCCACGGCAAGACCGTGGTGATCAAGTACGGCGGGGCGGCGATGACCGACCCCGCGCTGCGCGAGGACTTCGCCCGCGACGTGGTGCTGCTCAAGTACGTCGGGCTGAACCCGATCGTCGTCCACGGCGGCGGGCCGGACATCACGGCCTACATGAGGCGGCTCGACATGCCGGTGGAGTTCGTCGGCGGGCTGCGGGTGAGCGACGCCGACACCGTCGAGGTGGCCAAGATGGTGCTCGTCGGCAAGGTCAACAAGGACATCGTGGGGCGGATCAACCGCCACGGCCAGCCGGCCGTGGGGCTCTCGGGCGACGACGGCCAGCTCTTCCGCGTGTCCACGATGGAGGGCCCGGGCGGCGAGGACATCGGCTTCGTGGGGCGGATCGAGAAAGTCGAGACCGGCGTCATCCGCCACATCGCCGCCGACTACATCCCGGTCATCGCGTCGGTCGGCGCCGACCGCGAGGGCCGCTCGCACAACGACAACGCCGACGAGGCGGCGGGCGCGATCGCCCGCGCGCTGGGGGCCTACAAGGTGATGTTCCTGACCGACGTGGCGGGCTGGCTGCGCGACGCCGCCGACTCCAGCTCGGTGATCTCCGAGTGCGGGGCCGACGAGGTCGAGGCCGCGCTGCCGCACATGCAGGGCGGGATGCGGCCGAAGCTGCAGGCCTGCGTCGACGCCATCCACGGCGGGGTGACGTTCGCCCACATCATCGACGGGCGGCTGCCGCACTCGCTGCTGCTCGAGCTGTTCACGGACGCGGGCATCGGGACCAAGGTGCGGCCGGCCTCGTGAACGCGCTCGCTCCCACCTACGCGCGCTATCCGGTCGAGTTCGTGTCCGGCCACGGCTGCGTGCTCGTCGACTCGGGCGGCCACGAGTACCTCGACTTCCTGTCCGGGATCGCGGTCAACAACTGCGGCCACTGCCACCCGCGGGTGGTGGCGGCGATCCAGGAGCAGGTCGCCCGGCTGATCCACGTCTCGAACCTGTTCACCACCGAGCCCAACGTGCGGCTGGCGGCGCGGATCGCGGACCGCTCGCTGGGCGGCGTCGTGTTCTTCTGCAACTCGGGCGCGGAGGCCAACGAGGCGGCGATCAAGCTCGTGCGCAAGGCGCGCCCGCGCGGGGACCTCGTGGTCGTGCACGGAGCGTTCCACGGCCGCACCTACGGGGCGCTGTCGGCCACGCCGCAGGAGTCCAAGCAGGCGCCGTTCGCGCCGCTCGTGCCGGGGTTCCGGGTGGTCGAGCCGACCGCGTCGGCGATCTCGGCGGCCGTCGACGAGTCGGTGGCCGCGGTCCTGCTGGAGCCGATCCAGGGCGAGTCCGGGGTCAACATCCTCGACGACGAGGTCCTGTTCGCCGCCCGCGAGGCCTGCGACGCGGCCGGCGCCGCACTCGTGTTCGACGAGATCCAGACCGGCATGGGCCGCACCGGCACGCTGTGGGCGTTCGAGCACTCCGGCGTCGTCCCGGACGCCATGACGCTGGCCAAGGGCCTGGGCGGCGGGCTGCCGATCGGCGCCCTGGTCATCGGCCCCCGGCTGTCCGAGGTCTTCACCCCGGGCGACCACGGCTCCACCTTCGCCGGCGGCCCGGTCGTGTCCGCCGCCGCCCACGCCGCGTTGGACGTCATCGACGACGAGCGCCTGCTGGCCTGCGTGCGCGAGCAGGGCGAGCGGCTGCTGGAGGGCCTCCGCGAGCTCCCGAGCGTCGTCTCCGTCCGCGGCCGCGGCCTGATGGTCGCCGCCGAGATCGCCGCCGACGCACCCGAGATCGCCCGCCGCGCCCTCCTCGAGCAGCGCCTGATCATCAACGCCACCAGCCCCACCACGCTGCGCTTCCTGCCGCCGCTGATCGTCAGCGCCGACGAGGTCGACGACGCCCTCGGGCGGCTGCGCTCGCTGCTCGCCTGACTACTCGTCCTGAGCGGGCTCCCGTCGCGCCGCCCGCTCGATCGCGTGCGCGACGACCTCGTCCTCCAGCTCGGCGGGCAGCCCGTAGAGCCGGCACACGAGCCGCTCCGCGCGCTCGACCAGCTCCCGCCCTTCGTCGAGCAGCCGGGCGATCGCGCCCAGCCGCTCGCCGGCCAGCCGCGCGAACGCCGAAGCCCAGGACCTCCTCGAGGATCGCCGCGAGGATCGGCTCGGTCAGGATCTCCTCGTCGTCGGTGTGCCGGCGGGTGGAGAGTTACGCTGCGAAGTCCGCCGCCTCGGCGAGCTGCCGGTAGCGGCCGCGGAACCGGTCGAGGATCGCGGCGAGCGCGGTGAGGGCGCTGTCGGTCGGTTGTGGCGAAGTCACCGCGGTTTCTGCGCAGATTTGTCGCAGTTGAGTGCTGAAATCCATCCGGTCCGGCGGCTACGGTGCCGGGCATGTCGTTCACCGAGCGCGCCGCGCAGCTCACCGAGAGCGAGCTTGAGGCCCTGCTGCGGGCGGGGGTCTGGTACGCGAACTACTTCGCCCTGGACATCGCGGCGGAGGCGGGCGACTCGCACGCCAAGGCGGTGGCCGAGCGGGATTCCTACCTGACGCTCGTCGATGCGCTGCGCAAGCTGGGGGTGCTGTACGCGGTGCCGGACGAGCTCGCAGAGCACGCCCGTCGCGCCGCCTGAGTCGCACCACTTCACGCTCATCCACCGCACAGGCTAGGCGTGGAGTCGGATGGCTGCGAGCCCGTCGGGCGGACAGGCGTTCCGCGGGATCGCGACGCGCTGGTTTGGCGAGCATCGTCCGGCGGTATGAGAACCGCTGAGGAAACAGGCGTTGCGCGGACGGAGCATGATGCTGGCTGGCGTGGCGGCGATCACGGTCGCGGCTCCTGCGTTCGCGCTCGACACGCCCGCCTCCGGGCCGCTGCAGGTGCCGGTTCCGGTGCCGACCGTCCCCGTGCCGGTGCCGACGGTGCCGGTGCCCGTCCCGACGGTGCGCGTGCCTTTGCCGACAGCGGTGCCGACCGTGCCGGTCCCGGTGCCGACCGTGCGCGTGCCGCTGCCGACGGCCGTGCCGACGATCGTGCCGCCGAGCGGGGGCGGTGGCGGCGGTGCGCCGTCCGGCGGGGGTGGCTCCGCGGGGAGCGGCGGCTCGACCTCGTCCGGCGGAGGTGGCTCCGCGGGGAGCGGCGGCTCGACCTCGTCCGGTGGAGGCGGCTCGGGCGGAGGTGGCGGGGGATCGTCCGGCGGCGGAAGCGCGCGGTCGTCCGGCGGCGCCGCGGCGGCCTCGCCGTCCCGCGCGTCCGGCGGTGGCTCTGCGGCGCGTTCCGCCTCGGCCGGCGGTCCGCGGGCGCGGGGAACCGCGGGCGCGGCGCGGCCCGCGACCCGGGCGGAGCGGATCCGCCTGCGCGAGCGGCGTCTGCGCGAGACGGTGGACAGCCGCCAGGCCTGTCTGGGCGCGCTCACGG
>JAICUS010000023.1 GCA_025935735.1 Solirubrobacteraceae bacterium
GACGAGGTCCTCGACCGAGATGCGCTCGTCGGAGATGTGCGAGAGGCCGGTGGTGCCGGGGCCGTAGACCAGCGAGTTCGTGATCCCCGCGCGGTGGACGACGAACCGCTGGTCGTCGCTGCCGGCGGAGATGAGGATCTTCGGCTCCAGGCCGAGCCGCCGCACCGCGCGGCACGCCGCCTGCACGACGGGCTCCTCGGTCGAGACGAGCGTCGGCTCGGTCGAGTACGTCTCGCGGTACTCGTGCGGGATGCCGTCCAGCGGCGCGAGCAGCTCGCGGCGCGCCGCGTCGAGGTCCTCGCCGGGCAGCAGGCGGCGGTTGAACGTCACCGTGCAGCGGTCGGGGACGATGTTCGTCGCCGCGCCGCCCCGGATCGTGTCGAAGGACAGCGTCGAGTGGATCGACTCGGGCGGGGTGACGCCGAGTTCGGTGATCCGCTCGTCCAGCCGCGGGCGCAGCTCGGCGTCGAGGCGGGCGAGGTAGCGGGCCATCGCCTCCACGGCGTTGACCCCGAGCCGCGGCGAGGAGCCGTGGGCCTGCTTGCCGAACAGCGTGATCTCGCCCCAGATCGCGCCCTTGTGGCCGATGCCCACGCCGTCGGGCCCGAACGGCTCGGTGATGATCACGGCGTCCGCGCCGTCGAGGCGGCCCTGCTCGACCAGGAACCCCATCCCGGCGTTGTCGACGCCCACCGTCTCCTCGTCCGGCACCGCGCTGTGCACGATCGTCCCGGCCCACTCAGTCGTGCGCCGCAGCGCCTCGACCGCGATCACCTGGGCGGCCAGGCCGCTCTTCATGTCCGCCGCGCCGCGGCCGTAGATCCAGCCGTCCGCCGGCTCGCCGCCGAACGGGTCGCGCGTCCAGTCGTTGCCCACCGGGACGACGTCGTAGTGGCCGTTGAGGTGGATCGTCGGCCCGTCGCCGTTCGCCAGCGTGGCCAGCAGGTTGGGCCGCGGCCGCCCCTGCGCGTGGGGCGCGAGCTCCTCCAGGCGCTCCGCCGGCACCCGCAGGATCTCGGTCGAGTAGCCGAGCCCGTCGAGCGTTTCGCGCAACGCCGCGCAGAAGTCCTCGTAGCCGTCGCCCGGCGGGTTGACTGTCGGGATGCGGATCAGCCGCTGCAGCAGCGCGACCAGCTCGCCGCTCAGTTCGTCGACCGCCGCCTCGATGTCAGTCGCTTGGCTCATCGGGTAGTCCTCACAGCATGCCGATGAGCACCGAAGAGCTGGAGCGCCACCTGCTCAACGACCTGCAGACGCTGGGCGACATGGCCGCCGACGAATCCTTTCACCGCGAGCTCTACCGGGCGCTGGCCGGCACACGCTGGTTCCTGGACGACGACGGCGGCCACGTCTCGCTGAGCTGGCGGCGCGCCGAGGAGGCGGTCAACACCCTGCGCTCCGAGCACGGCCGCGAGCCGCTCGCGCTCGCCCAGACCGGCGGCGAGGGCGAGGTGGCCGGCCGGGTCGCCGGCGCGCTGGACCAGCTCGGCTGGCACGCCCGCCCGGCGGTGGCCGGCCACGACGACGCCCGCGTGGACGCCGAGCCCGAGCGCCCGCACGGCGCGACCGAGCCGCCCGAGTGGCGCCGTCAGGCCGACGAGGAAGCCGAGCGCAACCGGCGCTGAGCCTGCTCGAAGTCGCCGATCGCGTGCGCGAGCGCGTCCGGGGCGTCGACCGGCACCCACGTCTTCGCCCCGCGCATGACGGCGAGCGTCGCATCGGGGAAGTCGGCCGCGAGCCGCTCGGCCTGGGCGAGCGGGAAGAACTCGCACGTGTCGCCCCAGACCAGCAGAACGGGCTTGTCGAAGCGCGGGATCGCCGCGGCCGCGTCGAGCATCAGCTGCGGGTGGAAGCCGGCCATCGCGGCGACGAGGTCGCCTGAGACGCGCTTGTCGCCCGCTCCGGGAGCGAAGAACGACTCCATGCGCTGGTCGTCCAGCCCGCGCGCGGCGGCGCCCGTCGCGACCTTGCGGCGCCCGGCGGCCGAGCGGGCCTGCCGCCGCAGCCCTGCCTCCGCGACCCGGGGCAGCCGCCGGCAGACCGCCGCCGCCTTTCGCAGCCCATCCGGCGGGAACTGGTCGTAGCTCTCGCAGTTGGTCAGGACGAGCCGGCCGATCCGGTGCAGCGCGGGATGCTCCGTGGCCAGCGACAGCAGGAGCAGCCCACCGGCCGTGTCGTTGGCCACCACCGTGGCGTCGTCGAGGTCGAGCAGCTCGAGGCAGTCGAGCATCAGCCGGGCCAGCGACGTGGCCGAGCGGTCGGCGCCCGGGTCCAGCGGCCAGGGGTGCGCGCCCAGCGGCAGGTCGACCGTGATGCAGCGGTAGCGGTCGTCGAGTGCGGCGACGACGTCCCGCCACAGGTCGCCGTTGGCCAGCGCGCCGGCGAAGAAGACGAGCGGCGGCCCTTCGCCCGAGGAGCGCCAGGCGAGCGGGCCAAGTCGTGTCTGAAGGCGTTGACATTCCATTGGTATGGAACATACCGACGGTATGTCCCTGTTGTCAACGCGCCGTGTCCGGCGCCAGACCGTGCAACATCGCGTCGAGCGCCGCCCCCAGCGTCGCCCGCGCCGCGTCGGGATCGCCGGAGCGGGCGATGATCAGCCCGCCCTGCAGCGCGAGGCCGGCCACGAAGTGCGCCAGGACGTCGGGATCGAGGTCGACGATGTCGCCCGTCACCATCGCTCCGGCGAGGAACGCCCGCAGGGCGTCGTGCGCGGCCTGGTGGCCCGGGACCTCGGCGTCCAGGCCGAGCAGCGCGGGCCCGTCGACCAGGGTGATCCGGCGAATCTCGGGGTCGAGCGCGGCGTCGAGATAGGCGTTGAGCTGGACGGCGATCCGGTCGATCGGCGCCGCCTCGGGGTCGTCGGCGGCCGCCACGCGCGCCAGTGCGTCCAGCTCGACCTCGGCGTGCACGGCCCGGAACAGTGCCTCCTTGCCGGCGAAGTGGTGGTACACCGCGCCCTTGGTCACGCCGGCCGCGGCGGCGATCTCGTCCACCGACGCCTGCGCGTACCCCTTGGCGCCGAACGCGGCCCGCGCCGCGTCCAGCACCGCGCGCCGCGTGGCCTCGACGTGCTGCGAGCGCAGGCTCACCTAGAGGGCCACGCAGACGTTCTTGACCTGGGAGTAGGCGAGCAGGGCCTCGATCCCCTTGCCGCGGCCGTAGCCGGAGCGGCCCATGCCGCCGAACGGCAGCTCGACGCCGCCGCCGACCCCGTAGCCGTTGACGAACACCTGGCCGGCGCGGATGCCGGCGGCCGTGCGGTGCGCGCGGGCGAGGTCGCGGGTCCAGATGCCCGCCACAAGGCCGTACGGGGTGGCGTTGGCCAGCTCCACCGCCTCGCGGTCGCCGTCGAACGGCAGCGCGCACAGGACGGGGCCGAAGACCTCCTCCTGGAAGATCTCCCACTCCGGCCGCACGTCGGTCACCAGCGTCGGCTGGAGGTAGAGGCCGCCGGTGTGCTCGCCGCCGGTGACCACGGTGGCGCCGGCCTCGCGGGCGGCGGCGAGCATGCCCAGGGCGCGCTCGAGCTGGCGCTCGGAGATCAGCGGGCCGAGTTGCGGGTCCTCGATCCCGGGGCCGACGGTCACGGACTCCAGCGCGTCGCGCACCCGGGCGATCGCCTCGTCGTGGATCGCGCGCTCGACCAGCAGCCGCGTGCCGGCCGAGCAGCTCTGGCCGGCGTTCTGGATGAGCGCGCCGACCACCACCGGCACGGCCACGTCCAGGTCGGCGTCGGCGAACAGGACGTTGGGCGACTTGCCGCCGAGCTCGAGCTCCAGCGGCGCCAGCCGCCGCGCGCAGGCCTGCGCCACCAGCGCGCCGGTGGCGGCGGAGCCGACGAACGTGACGTGATCGACGGCCGGGTGCTCGACCAGCGCCGCGCCGACCTCCCCAGCCCCGGTGGCGATCTGCAGCATCCCCGCCGGGACGCCCGCCTCGAACGCCAGGTCCGCGAAGCGCAGCGGCGTGAGCGAGGCCAGCTCGGACGGCTTGAGGACCACCGCGTTCCCCGCGGCCAGCGCCGGCGCGGCGCAGCGCGCCGTCACCTGCAGCGGGTAGTTCCACGGGATGATCTGGGCGCACACGCCCCACGGCTCGCGCACCGTGTAGTCGTGGAAGCCCGGGCCGAGCGGGATCGTCCGGCCCTCCAGGCGCTCGATCGAGCCGGCGTAGTAGTCCAGGTAGCGCACGCTGGCGGCGACGTCCCCGCGCGCCTGCGAGAGCGGCTTGCCGGTGTCGCGGCACTCGAGCTCGGCCAGCGCCTCCGCCTCGCCCTCGATGCGGCGGGCGAGCCGGGTGAGCGCCCCGGCCCGCACGACGGGCGTCCGCCAGTCGTGCTCGGCGTCCAGCGCGTACCGCGCGGCCGTCACCAGCTCGGCCACCTCCGCGGCCGTCGTCTCGGGGAGGACGGCGATCTGGTGGCCGGTCGACGGGTCGATGGCCGTGAAGCTCACAGGTCCCGCCCGCCGTCCACGTTGAACACCGCGCCGGTCACTGCGCTCGCCTCGTCGGAGGCCAGATAGACCGCCGCCGCGGCCACGTCGTCGGGCTCGATCAGCCGGCCGAGCGGCAGCGCGTCGCCGACCGAGGCGTCGAAGCCGAACTCGCCCAGCATCCCCGTGTTCGCCGGGCCGGGGTTGATGACGTTGACCCGGATCGGCGCGAGCTCGAGCGCCAGCGCCCGCGCCAGCCCGGTGACGCCGGACTTCGCCGCCACGTAGGCAGCGAGCCCGGCGCGTGGGCGGCGGGCGATGATCGACGCCGTCACGAGGATGCACCCGCCGGGCCGCAGGACCGGCGCGACCGCCTGGGCGCCGAGGAAGAGCGCGGTCAGGTTGACGCCGATCACCCGGTCCCACTCGTCGCGGCTGATGTCGGCCAGCGGCTTGACCTGCTGGGCCAGGCCGGCGTTGTTGTGGAACACGTCCAGGCCGCCGTAGCGCTCGACCGCGGTCTGAACGATACGCGAGAGGTCGTCCGCGTCGGTCACGTCCGCGGCCACCGGGGTGGCGTCGATGCCGTCGCACGTCTCCCGCGCCCGGGCCTCGTCGAGGTCGGCGGCGACGACCCGCGCGCCCTCGGCGGCGAAGCGCCGCGCCGTGGCGCGGCCGATGCCCGCCCCGGCGCCCGTGACCAGCGCGACCTTGCCGGCGAGCCTCATAGGGCGAAGTCGCTCCAGCGCTCACCCTCGCGCGGCAGGATCTCCACCCACAGGCTCGCGGCGCAGTGCGGGCAGACGCTCTGCTCGGCCACCAGGTCCGGATGGACCTCGATGAGCGGCCCGAGATCGTCCGGTTCGAGCTCGATCGTGCCGCACAAATCGCGCCAATCCGCGCCCACCCGGCCGAGCTCCTCGCCGCACCGCGCGCAGCTCGCGACGCCGCCCGCGAACGACAGCGCGTCGCCCCACTGCCCGTCGGGAACGTGGCCCTCGCCGGAGCCGCCGCGCGGCGCGCGCATGCGCCGCCGGCGCTCCTCGCGGACCTCCTCGCGGCGGCGCCGGGTCGCCTCCGCGTCGCCCGCCACCACGCCGAACACGGCCTCGGCCCGCTCGCGCGACACGGCTCCGTCGGCCACGTCGCGCTCCACCGCCGCCGGGTCGCGCTCGATCGGGTCGCCGTAGCCGCCGCCGTTCTGCAGACGCACGTTGACGACCTCGCCGCGCTTGATCACCGCGCCCGCGGACACGCTCGGCAGCACGGAGTAGTCGCCGTCGGCGTCCTGGAGGCGCTCGATCGCCTCGCCCCGGCCCATCTGGGCGAGCACGTCTCCCCCGCGCACGAGCTCGAAGTGCGCGCACGAGCCGGGCAGGCCGCCGAAGATCCCGGTGCGGTTGGGCAGCGCGACGCCGTGGGTGGCGATCACGCCGGAGACGCTGTCGGTGTCGATCGGCGTCATGGCGAACTCGATCCCGACGCCGCCGCGATGGCGCCCGGCGCCGCCGGAGTCCGGCACCTCGCGCCGCCACAGGTACAGCAGCGGCTGGCCGACCTCCTGCTGCTCGACGTCCTCGGTCCCGCCGCCGAGGATGACCATCGCGCCGCCGGAGTCCACGCCGTCGCGGTCGATGAACGCCGGCCCGCCCCACAGCAGCGAGTCCAGGTACATGGCGGCGAACGGCTCGCCGTACTGGTTCAGGCCGCCGAACTGCGCGAGCTGCCACGAGCCGTCGCCCGGACCGAACGCCAGGTCGCGGTGCTCGTCGGAGAACGACACCATCTTGGCGATGCAGCCCGCGGCGGCGTTCATCGCCACCCAGTTCGCGCCGGCCGCGCCGCCGGACACCGGCGCCGGCTCGACCGCGGTCACGCACAGCCCGTCCTCGGCCACCACCTCCACCGGGCGCATCAGCCCGTGGTTCCAGGGCACGCGCGAGCCGAACAGGCAGAGCATCAGCGTCGCCACCGCGCCCACGGTGCCCGCGCGGGTGGCCATGCCGTAGGCGGGCGACTGCTCGTCGGAGCCGTTGTAGTCGAACACCAGCCGGTCGCCGGCCTTGCTCATCCGGCAGTGGACCTTCACCAGCTCCGAGGAGCCCTCCCCCGCCGGCCGGTCCAGGTAGGACTCGTGCTCGAACGTGCCGTCGGGCAGCGTGCGCAGGAGGTCACGCAGGCCCTGCTCGGACGTCTCGATCGCCTGGCCCATCACGTTGCGCACCGTGTCGGCGCCGTAGCGGTCGCACAGCTCGGTCATCCGCTCGGCGGCCACCTTCAGCCCGGCCAGGAACGCCGTGAAGTCGTTGGACACCGTGAACGGCATCCGCGAGTTGGCGATGACGATGTCCCACAGCTCGCGGTTCGTCTCGCCCTTGCGCACGATCCGCCCGGGCGGGATGCGCAGGCCCTCGGCGTAGACCTCGGTGGCCGTCGGGCACCAGGAGCCGGCGTCGGTACCGCCCAGGTCGACCTGGTGGGCCATGCAGCCGATCCACGAGATCAGCTCGCCGTCGTGGAAGAACGGCGCGCAGAACTGGACGTCGTTCTGGTGCTCGGCCGCCAGGTAGGGGTCGTTGATGATGAAGACGTCGCCCTCGGCGATGTCGTCGAAGCGCGCCAGGAACTCGCGGATCGCCATGTAGCCCGTGTAGATCGGGACGAGCAGGTAGACGCCGATCACCGCCATCTCGCCCTCGGCGGTGTAGAGGCCGAAGTTGTAGTCGGTGGCGTGGACCACGGGCGACCCGGACACGTGGATCATCGTGGCCGAGCCCTCCTCGTTGATCGACCACAGCTTGTGGCGGATCACCTCGAAGGTCACGGGGTCGACGGTCTGGGTGACGGTCATCGGTTCACCTCGATGATCACATTGCCGTGGTCGTCGACGGTGGCGTGCTGGCCCTCGCCGATGACGATCGTGGTGTCGGGCAGCTCGACGATCGCCAGCCCGTCGAGCTCGAGGCCGGCGCCGGCCTCGCGCAGCACGCGCGCGGTGCGCCACTCCCCGGCGGTGAAGACCTGCCGCTCGCCGGCCCCCGCGCCGTCGGCCGGCGGTGCGCTCGCCAGCGCAGGGGTCCGCGACGGCGCGCGCGCGACCACACGGAACGTCGTCATCTCCACGCCCGCGGCCGAGAACGCCGAGCCCTCGCCGAAGCGCGCCTCGTATGTCTCGATGAACCGCTGCACCACGTCGTTGACGTCGATCTCGCCGGCGGGCACCGGCACGGTCAGCACGTGGATCTGGAAGCGGAAGCGCATCTCGATCGAGCGCGTGAACCGCAGGTCGCCCACGCCCAGGCGCTCCCGCGCGCGCTGGGTCAACCGCTCGAAGCGCGCCTCGATCTCGCGCGCGTCCAGCGCCTGCGCGTAGTCCTCGGTCCCCGGCGGCGAGAGCAGCGGGTCGCTGAGCTCCTCGGCCGTGGTCAGGTCGCTGGCGGCGATCCCGAACGCCGAGTGCACCGACGCGGTGAGCGGCACCACCACACGGTCGATGCCCAGCTCGGCGCCGTAGGAGAACGCGTGCGTCGGGCCGGCGCCGCCGTAGGCGTACAACACGAAGTCCGCCGGGTCGTAGCCCTGCTGGATCGTCGCCGTGCGGATGAGGTCGGCCATGCGAGCGTCGACGATCGTCTTGATCCCCTCGGCCGCCGGCTCGACGTCCAGGCCGAGCGGCTCGGCGACGTGCGCGCGGATCGCCTCGCGGGCGCGCTCGACGTCGAGCTTCAGCCGCCCGCCCAGGAAGTTGTCCGGGTTCAGATAGCCGAGCACGAGGTCGGCGTCGGCCACGGTCGGGCGCTCTCCCCCGCGCCCGTAGCACGCGGGCCCCGGCACCGCCCCGGCGCTCTCCGGCCCCACCCGCAGCAGCCCGTGCTCGACGCCCGCGATCGACCCCGAGCCGGCGCCGACGGTCCGCACCGACACGCTGGGCAGCGCGATCTCGTGGCGGCCGATCCACGTCGTGTTGGCGATGTGGGCCTCGCCGTCGAGGATCAGCCCGACCTCGAAGCTCGTCCCGCCCATGTCGGTCGCGACGATGTTCGGGTGCTCGGACCCGAGCACGCGGCAGGCCACCACCCCGCCGACCGGCCCGGACATCACCGTGGACGCCGCCTCGCGGTCGATGTCGCGCACCCGGGCCAGGCCGCCGTTGGACTGCATGAGCAGCGGCTCCTCGGTCAGCCCGTGCTCGCCCAGGCGCGACTCCAGCGACTGCACGGCCCGGCGGACGATCGGCCGCAGCGAGGCGTTCAGCGCGGTGGTGACCGCGCGCCGGTACTCGCCCAGGCGCGGCAGCAGCTCGCACGACAGCGTGACGAGCGCGCCCGGCGCCTCCTCCTCGACGATCTCGGCGATCCGCCGCTCGTGCGCGTCGTGCTTGAAGCTCCAGAGCAGGCTGACCGCATAGACCTCGGCGCCGGCGGCGCGCAGCCGCCGCACGGCGCTCCGGGCGTCCTCCTCGTCGAGCGGCAGCACCACGCGGCCCTTGTAGTCGACGCGCTCGGTCACCTCGGCGATCAGCTGCTTGGGCACCACCAGCTCCTGCTTGACCAGCGAGCGGAAGCGCTTGATCGCGTCCTCGTCGAGCCCGAGCGACTTGAAGCCGCGCATGATCGGCAGCGTGTCGCCGAACCCGCGCGTCTGGATGAGCCCCACCGTCGCCCGCTTGCCCTCGAGCATCGCGTTGGTGGCCACGGTCGTGCCGTGGGCGAACAGCTTCACGTCGCCGAGCAGCTCCTCGATCGGCACGCCCGCGTCGGCCGCGGCGAGCTCGAGCGTCTCCAGCACGCCCGCGGCCGGGTCGTCGGGCACCGTCGGCGCCTTGTAGCGGCCCACCGCGCCCGCGCCGTCGATCGTCACCGTGTCCGTGAATGTGCCGCCGATGTCCGAGGCGACGAGCAGATCCCCCATGGCCGGTCACAGTGGCAGATCACCGCTCTGAGAGAATCCGCCGCGCGTGCTCGCCGTGCTCCCCCCGGTCCAGCAGGACTACCTGCTCGAAGCGCGCCAGATGCAGGCGCTCTCCTTCGCGGTGCACATCCCGCTCGTCTGCTTCGGAATCGCGTTCCCCGCGATGGTGCTCTTCGCCGAGTGGATGTACCACCGCACGGGCGAGGACACATATCGGACGATCGCCCGGCGCTGGACGCGGATCATGGTCGCGCTGTTCGCCGTCGGCGTGATCACCGGCACGATCCTCAGCTTCGAGATGGGCCTGCTGTGGCCGAACTTCACCGCGACGTTCGGCTCGGTGTTCGGCCTCGGGTTCGCGATCGAGGGCTTCTCCTTCTTCATGGAGGCCATCTTCATCGGGATCTACGTCTACGGCTGGGACCGCCTGTCGCCGCGGGCGCACATGCTCAGCGGCATCCCGATCGTGCTCACCGGGTTCACCGGCTCGTGGATGGTCATCTCGGTCAACGGCTGGATGAACCACCCGGAGGGGTTCCGGCTGGCCGGCGGCCGGGTGGTCGACGTCCACCCGTGGAGCGCGCTGTTCGGGAACTCGTACTTCTGGCACGAGCTCGTCCATATGTACCTGGCGGGCTACATGGTCACGGGGTTCGTGATGGCGGCGGTCTACGCGGTGGCGAGGCTGCGGGGCCGCTGGACGCGCTACGAGCGCACCGCGCTGGCCATCCCGCTGACGATCGCCGCGCTGGCCTCGCCGGTGCAGGTGCTGGTGGGCGACTGGGCGGGGCGGACGGTCGCGCAGAGCCAGCCGGTCAAGCTCGCCGCGTTCGAGGGGCTGCCGCGCACGCAGCGCGGCGCGCCGATCCACATCCTCGGCGTCTACAGCGACGACGAGGTCAAGTACGGCATCAAGATCCCCCGGCTGCTGTCGCTGCTCGCGTTCCACGATCCGAACGCGGTCGTCAAGGGGCTGAACATCGTGCCCGCGCGCGACCGGCCGCCGGTCAACGTCGTGCGCTTCGCGTTCCAGACGATGGTGGGCATCGGCACGCTGCTGGCGCTGCTCGGCGTCTGGTTCGTGGTCGTGCGCGTGCGCCGCCGCGCGTTGCCGGACACGCCGTGGTTCTTCCGCGCCGTGGCGCTCGCCGGGCCGCTGTCGCTGGTGGCGCTGATCGCCGGCTGGACGGTCACCGAGGTCGGCCGCCAGCCCTGGGTTGTCTACCGCGTGATGCGCACGGCGGACGCGGTGACCGGCGCGAGCGGCATCCCGTTCGGCTACGCCGCGCTCGCCGCCGTCTACGCCTGCGTGGCCGTCGGCGTCTACTGGATCCTGCGCCGGCTGGCCAGGGTGCCGCTGGACGCGGTGGCGCACTGATGCACCTCTACGACGTCCCGATGGTGTTCGTCCTCGTCGGGCTGGTGCTCTACGTCGTGCTGGGCGGCGCCGACTTCGGCGCGGCGGTCTGGCAGCTGCACCGCGAGGACCGGGTGCGCGACTTCGCCCACGACTCGATGGCGCCGGTGTGGGAGGCCAACCACGTGTGGCTGATCTTCGTCCTGACCGTGATGTGGACGTCGTATCCGACCGCGTTCGGCTCGATCGCCTCGACGTTGAGCGCCGCGCTGCTGCTGGCCGGGTTCGGGATCATCGTGCGCGGTGCCGCGTACGCGTTGCGGGCCGGCGTGGAGACGCCGCGGCAGGCGCGGCGGATCGACGCGATGTCCGCGGTCTCGTCCGTGCTGGCGCCGTTCTTCCTGGGCGCGGCGGTCGGCGGCATCGCCTCCGGGCGGGTGCCGGTGGGCAACGCCGCGGGCAACCTGTTCACCAGCTGGTTCAACCCGACCGGGATCGTCATCGGGCTGATCGCCGTGGCCAGCTCCGCGTACCTGGCCGCGGTCTTCCTGGCCGCCGACGCCGTGCGCACGGCCAACGACGACCTCGTGCCGCACTTCCGCACGCGCGCGCTCGCGGCCGGCGCGGTGGCGGGCGTGCTGGCGGTCGTGGGCCTGGTCGTCCTGCACGGCGACGCGCCGCGCCTCTACCACGGCCTCGTGTCGGGCGACGGGCTGCCGGCGCTGATCGTCTCCGTGGTCGCCGGGCTCGCCACGTTGGCGCTGGTGGTGCGGGAGCGCTTCGACGCGGCGCGGGTGACGTCCGCGCTCGCCGTGGCCGCGGTGATCGCCGGCTGGACCTTGGCCCAGAGACCGCTGATCCTGCCGGGCCTGACCATCCGCGCCGCCGCCGCGCCGCACGACACGCTGGTGGCGGTGATCGTGGCCGTGCTGGCGGGCGGGGCGATCCTCTTCCCGTCGCTCGGGCTGCTGTTCCGGCTCGTGCTCGGCGGCCGGCTGGGCTACGGCGGCGCCGGCGTGGCGGCGGAGGCGCCGCGGCAGGCCGCGGCGGCCGCGCTCGCCCACGGGCTGCTGGCCCGGGCGGCGGCGGCGCTGCTGGTCGCCGGGTTCGGGCTGCTGACCGTGGCCGAGGCCGGCGTGGCGCACGCGTTCGGCGTGGTCGCGCTGCTGGCGTTCGTGGTGGTCGGGTTCGTCGCGGCGGTGCCGCTCGAGTGAGGCTCGCTCGGGTCATCCACTGCGTGGACGCGCACGCCGAGGGCGAGCCGAGCCGGATCGTGGTCGGCGGCGTGCTCGACGTGCCCGGCGGCTCGATGCTGGAGAAGATGCGCCACCTGGAGCGCGACGACCGGCTGCGCCGCATCGTGCTGTTCGAGCCGCGCGGCTCCGCGCCGCTGTCGGCCGACCTGGTGCTGCCCTCGGCGGTGGCCGACGCCGGCTTCATCATCATGGAGTCCTCGTCCTATGAGGGGATGTCGGGGACGAACACGCTCAACACCGCGGTTGTGCTGCTGGAGACGGGCATGGTCGAGATGGCCGAGCCGGTGACCGAGCTGACGCTGGAGGCGCCGGCAGGGATCGTCACGGTGCGCGCGGACTGCGCCGGCGGGCGGGTGGAGCGGCTGGAGTTCGAGAACGTGCCGTCGTTCGCCGCCGCCCTGGACGCGCCGGTCGAGGTGCCGGGCGTGGGCTCGCTGCGCGTGGACGTGGCCTACGGCGGCGCGTTCGCCGCGTTCGTGGACGCCGCCGCGGTGGGCTGCGAGATCGTGCCCGGGCAGGCGCGCGCGCTGGCCGAGCTGGGCGAGCGCATCCGGCCCGAGGTCGAGCGCCAGGTGGAGATCGCCCACCCGGTCGAGCCGGCGCTGGGGTATCTGTCGTTCGTGGTGTTCACCGGGCCGGGGCGCGACGGCGCGGACGCCCGCCAGGCCACCGTGGTCAGCCCCGGGCGGCTGGACCGCTCGCCCACCGGCACGGCGACCTCGGCGCGGATGGCCGTGCTGGACGCCCGGGGCGAGCTGGGCGAGCGCTATGTGGCCGAGAGCGTCCTGGGCACGCGCTTCACCGGGCGGCTCGTGCGGCGGGCGAGCGTCGGCGGCGTGGACGCCATCGTCCCGGCGATCTCCGGCCGCGCCTGGATCACCGGCTTCCACCAGCTGGTCGTCGACCCCACCGACCCGCTGGGGGGCGGCTTCAAGCTGCCCGATACCTGGGGCCCCGGCCGGGCCGACGGGCTGCTCAATCCGTGATCGCCCGGGCCTGGGCGGCGAGCACGATCAGCTCCAGCGCCGCGTCCAGGCCGATCGCCGTGGTGTCGACGATCAGGTGGTAGAGGCTCGGGTCGCGCACGTCGGCCCGGTAGAAGTGGTGGGCGTAGGCCTCGCGCGCCCGGTCGGTCTCCGCCTGCTGGCGCTCCGCGGTCGCGCGGTCGATCCCGAGCAGCCTGACCGCCTGGTCGATCCGGCGCTCCTTCGGGCCGTCGAGGCGCACGTGCAGCGCGTGCGGGTGGTCCTTGAGGATGAGCGCGCCGGAGCGGCCGAGGATGACCGCGTGGCCGGCCTCGGCGTGCGCGCGGACGGTGTTCTCGGTGGCCTGCCGGTAGGCGTCCTCCTCCAGCGGGCCCTCGGCGGGCGCGCCGAACGCGGCGCCGAGCGGCGCGAGCCGCAGGACCACGCGCGAGAGCAGGCTGCCGACCTGGTCCTGGTGGGCCTGCGCCTCCTGCAGGTCGACCGCGAGCCGCTCGGCCACCTCGGACGTGATCGCCCGGTCGAGGAACGGGACGCGCAGGCGCTCGGCCAGCCGCGGCCCGAGCTGGCTGCCGCCGGCGGCGTAGGAGCTGGACAACGTGACGAGGGTCATCTGACCCTCAGTGTGGCGCTCAGCTCCAGCTGACGCTCAGCTCGTCGCGGCGCCCGAAGCGCTCCAGGTGGCTGCCGACCACCTGCTCGGTCCGCGCCAGCGACTCGGCATCCGCGGCCTGCGCGTGCATCTTCAGCACGCCCGCGTGCGTCGCGTCGAGCTCGCAGCGGCCCATCGCGAGCACGATCGTCCCCCGCTCGTCGTCGAACGCCACCTCGACCTTGTGGCCGAAGTGCTTGCACAGCTGCTTCATGTACGGCGTGGGCTTCTCCGTGGCGACGGACGCATGGCTCTCGGGCATCCGGCGCAGTCTATTAGGGACCCCTAACCCACCTAAAGGGGACAGTCCCCTTTAGGTTTCTTTAAGTGCCGGCGAGCAGTGCGGCCGTGATCGCGGCGGAGGCGCCCGCGACCGCTGTGGTGGCCGCAGAAGAGCCGCTCGGCAGGCCGCGGCGGGAGGCCAGGGTGGCGGCGATGTCGCCGAGGTCGCCGGCGAGGCTCGCGGCGAGCCAGGGACGCACCGGTGCGCCACGCAGCGCTGCGGCCAGCCCGGCGCCGTGGATCGCCAATTCGCGGGCGGCCAGGCCGCGCAGGGCGACCTGGGCGGCGGGGGTCTCGCGGGCCGGGCCCAGCCAGCGCTGGGTGATCCGGGCGGGCGCGGCCAGCAGCGCGGCGCCGTAGGCGATGCGCGCGCCGAGGACGGCGACGACGGCGAGCTGGGAACGGCTCATGGACGTGCGTACGGAGCGCGGCCGCGAGGCGGATCAGCCGCTGGCGGCCGCGACGGCCGGGGGCGCGACGGCGTCGCGGGTGGCGAGCCGGCCCTGCCAGCGCGGCTTGGCCAGCACGAGCTGGACGTCGCCGATGCGCCGCTCGGCGAACCCCGCCTCGCAGAAGCAGAGGTAGAGCCGCCACAGGCGCTGGAAGCGCTCGTCATAGCCGAGCTGCGCGAGCCGGTCGCCGGCCGCCTCGACGTTGGCCCGCCAATGGCGCAGCGTCTCGGGATAGTGGGCGGTGATGTCCTCGAGGTCGACGACCCGCAGGTCGCCGTGGCGGGACACGGAACGGGCGAGGACCTCAACCGACGGCAGGCAGCCGTGGGGGAAGATCAGCGTCTTCATGAACGACCGCGTGGCCTTCTCGGCCTCGTAGAGCCGGTCGTCGATGGTGATCGCCTGCAGCGCCATCGCCCCCTCCGGGCGCAGCAGCGAGGCGCAGCGGCCGAAGAACGTGCCGAAGTCCTTCCAGCCGACCGCCTCGATCATCTCGATCGACACGAGCTTGTCGTAGGCGCCGGTGAGCTCGCGGTAGTCCTGCAGCAGGATCGACACCCGGTCCGACAGGCCGGCGTCCCGCACGCGCTCCAGCGCCAGGGCCCGCTGCTCGCGCGACAGCGTCGTGGTCGTGACATGGCAGCCGCGGGTCGCCGCCGCGTGGATGGCGAACCCGCCCCAGCCGGTGCCGATCTCCACCACGTCGTCGCCCGGGCCGAGGTCGAGCTTGTCACAGATGCGGTCGAGCTTGGCCCGCGACGCCTCCTCGAGGGTCATGTCGCGCCGGGCGAACAGCGCCGCCGAGTACATCATCGTCGGGTCGAGCATCAGCTCGAACAGGTCGTTGCCCAGGTCGTAGTGGGCGGCGATGTCGCGCCGGCTGCGCGCCGGCGTGTTGCGCTCCACCAGCCCCCGGGCGCGCTGCCAGGGCGCCAGCAGCGGGGCGAGCCGGCGCCGCAGCCGGTCCAGCCCGCCGAGGTTGCGCGCGGCCACGCGGATCACCGCCGTCAGGTCCGGCGAGTCCCACTCCCCGGCGGCATACGCCTCGGCCAGCCCGCGCGAGCCGCGCAGCGCCGCGGTCCAGGCCCGCGGCGAGCGGACCACGACCGTGGCCTGCGGCGTCCCGGAGCCGAACACGTGCCGGCGGCCGCCCTCGCAGACCGTCAACCGGCCCGAGTGGATGCGGGCGAGCAGGGCGAGGACGGCGCGACGGGCGCTCACGTGACCTCCGGATGCGGATGCACCCGCATGCCCTTGGCCTTCAACACCAGCGCGTGGGCATAGATCAACGCCAGCGTGCGCAGCGACGCGCCGAGCAGCGGGCCCCGCGCGAACGGGCGCCGCCGCAGGCCGAGCGTGGCGTCGAACGCCAGCCGGCCGCCGCGCCGGCTCTCCACGTGCACGGACAGCGTCTCGCCGGGCACGGCGGCCCGCACCGTGTACTCGTGGTCCATGCCCATGAACGGGGAGACGTGCAGCACTTTCTCCATCCTCCCCGCGCCGGCCGGAAGCACGTACGCGTGACGCTCGCCCCACGGCGTGTTCGTCACTTCAGCGACGACGTGACGCAGCCGTTCCTCGCGGTCGAAGCAGTAATAGAGCGAGATCGGGTTGAAGCAGTGGCCCAGCGAGCGCAGCGCGGCCAGCAGCCGCACCGGCCCGTCGACGCGCTCGCCGGTGCGCGCGAGCACGAGCGCGCGCACCGCGGCGTCCAGCGGGACCGCGGGGTCGCCGAGGTAGTCGCCGCGCTCGAAGCACACGAGCCGCCCGCCGCGCGGCGGATCGGCGACGTCGAAGTAGGCCAGCGCGATCCGGTGGCGGAACGCGTGCGCGCGCCCGGCGAAGCGGCGGTGGCGGATCGTCCCCGCGTAGACGTTCACAGCGCCAGCCCGAAGCGCCGCGCCACCCGCTGCGCGCTCACCACGCCGTCCTCGTGGAAGCCGTAGCCCCAGTAGGCGCCGCAGAAGTGCGTCCGGTCACCGCCGCTGATCTCGTGCACGCGCGCCTGCGCCCGCGCGCCCGCCGTCGTGTAGATCGGGTGCGAGTACCGGAACGTCCGCAGAATCTGCCGCGGGTCGATCGCCTCGGTGCGGTTCAGCGTCACGCACAGCTCGCGCTCGGCGCGCAGGGCCTGCAGGCGGTTCATGTGGTAGGTGACGGTGGTCATGCCGGACGGCTCGGGCAGCAGGTGGTAGTTCCAGCTCGCCCAGGCCCGGCGCCGGCGCGGCAGCAGCCGCGCGTCGGTGTGCAGGACGGCCTCGTTGGCCTGGTAGGGGATCGCGCCCAGGATCTCGTGCTCGCGGTCGGTCGCGTCGGTGAGCATCCGCAGCGCCTGGTCGGAGTGCACGGCGAGCACGACGTGGTCGAAACGCTCCGGCTCGCCCCCGCGCGGCGTGACGGACACGCCGTCCGGGTCGCGTGCGATCGCCCCCACCGGCGTCGCGAGCCGCAGCCGCTCGCGCCACGGCCGCACGACCGCGTCCACGTAGCTGCGCGAGCCGCCTACGACCGTCTGCCAGACGGGCCGGCCGCGGAAGCCGAGCATCCCGTGGTTGTCGAAGAACTCGACCAGGAAGCGCGCGGGAAAGGTCCACATCTGCCCCGGGTCCGCCGACCACACGGCGGACGCCTGCGGGACGATCAGCCGCTCGACGAACGGCCGCGAGAAGCGCAGCTCGTCCAGCCAGTGGCCGAGCGACGGCCCTTCGCCGCCGGCGCGCCGCAGCAGCGCCCGGGCCTCGCGGTTGAAACGCACGAGGTCGGCCACCATGCGGTGGAACCACGGCGTGACGAGGTGCGCGCGCCTGGCGAACAGCCCGTTCGCGGACGAGCCGTTGTACTCGAAGTCGCGGCCGTCGGACACGCCGAAGCTCATGTCCGAGGGCTGTGAGGGCACACGCAGGGACGCGAGGAGGCGCTGGAAGTTGGGATAGTTGCGGTCGTTGAAGACGATGAAGCCGGTGTCGACGTGATGTGTCTCGTACTCGGTGTCGACGCGGACCGTGTTGGCGTGGCCGCCCGGTCGCCCGTCCGCCTCGAACACGGTGATCTCGTGCTCGCGGGCGAGCAGGTGGGCGGCGGCAAGGCCCGATATCCCGGCTCCGACGATCGCGATGCGCATCGTCTGTTCCTTCGCGCGAGCCGGCCTCGGCGGATCACCGCATGCGTCAGCTGACCAGCCTCGACGCCCAGTTTTTGGCCGTGGAGTCGGCCCGCGTGTACGGCCACGTGGCGTTCCTCGGGGTCTACGACCCGGCGACCGCGCCCGGCGGGCGGCTCGATATGGAGGCGGTCAAGCGGCTGCTGTCGGAGCGGCTGCACCTGCTGCCGCCGCTGACGTGGCGGCTCGTGCCGGTGCCGCTCGGGCTCGACCTGCCCTACTGGGCCGAGGACCCCGACTTCGACCTGGACTTCCACATCCGCGAGACGGCGCTGCCGCCGCCCGGCGACGACCGCGTGCTGGCCGAGACGGCGGCGCGCGTCTTCGGCCGCCCGCTGGACCGCGGCCGGCCGCTGTGGGAGCTCTACGTGATCCACGGCCTGCAACGAGACCCCACGGGGGCCCACCCGACCGGCGACGTGTCTCGGAGTCACCCGCCGGGAACGCCCGCCGGTCGGGCACCCCTGGGCCGGGTGGCGATCCTGACCAAGATCCACCACTCGGTGGTGGACGGGATCAGCGGCAACGAGATCATGGCCGCGCTGCTCGACCCCGAGCCGACCGGCCGGGTGGTCGATCCGCCGCCGGCGTCGCCGCCCACGCCGCCGGCCGTCCCCGGCGACGGGGAGATGCTGCTGCGCGGCCTGCGCGGGATCCCGCGCCAGCCCTGGCGAGCGCTGCGCGGGCTGCCCACCACCGCGCCCGCGCTGCCCGACCTGCCGGGCGCGACCGCGCTGCCCGGCGTGCCGACGCTCGGCCGGGTCCTCTCCCGCGCCCGCCGGGCGCTCGGCTCCGAGGAGAGCAGCGGCGTGCTCGAGGTGACCACCGCCCGACCGCCGCGCACGCCGTTCAACGGCCCGGTGTCGGCCCACCGCCGGCTGGCCTTCGGCTCGCTGTCGCTGGACGCCGTGCGCCAGGTGCGGCGGGAGTTCGGCACGACGGTCAACGACGTCGTGGTGACGATCTGCGCCGGGTCGGTGCGCGAGTGGCTGCTGGAGCGCGACGCGCTGCCGGAGGAGCCGCTCGTCGCGATGATCCCGATGTCGGTCCGCCGCCGCGACGAGCGCGGCACCTGGGGCAACCGGATCTCGATGATGATCGTCCCGATCCCGACCAACGAGCCCGACCCGCGCCGGCGCCTGGAGCGCACGCACGAGCTGCTGCGCAGCGCCAAGGAGCGCCACAGCGCGCTGCCGGCCTCGCTGCTGACCGACGCCACCGCGTTCATCCCGCCCGCCGTGGCCGCGCTGGCCGCCCGCAACACCGTCGACATCCTCAGCCGCACCCGCCCGCCGCTGAACCTGGTGATCTCCAACGTCCCCGGCCCGCGGTCCTCGCTCTACTGCGCGGGCGCGGAGCTGCTGGCCAACTTCCCGGTGTCGGTGATCGTCGACGGCGTCGGCCTGAACATCACCGTGGTCAGCTACAAGAACCGCGTCGACTTCGGGATCGTCGGCGACCGCGAGCTGATCGACGACGCCTGGGCGTTCTTGGAGGGCGCCCGGCACGCGCTGCGCGAGCTCGAGGCGATTCGTTGAAGCGACGTGCCGGGGCCGGCGAACTGCGGCTGGGTAAGGGAGCAAGAGCCTTGGCCGCCGTGCTTGGACGATCGTTTTCCGAGACCGATCGCGCGCGTGGGGCTCCTTTGTCTCCGGATGGGCGACAAAGGAGCCCCACGTGTTTCCGGTGTGTCGCATTCCCGGTCGATCCTGATCGTTTCGGCAGCCAGGGCGATCGTTCTTGGCCGGACAGCGGGCTGACCACTCCCCTACCCAGCCGCAGTTCGCCGATCCCGCCGCCGCGACCGCGGATGCGCGATCCTTGGGGCGGTCGAACGCCGAGGAGGAGCCATGCCCATCCAGCCCCCGTCGCGCCACCAGCTCGAGTGGATCGCGGAGTCGTTCCACATGACGCTGACCGAGGAGGAGCTCGACGTGTTCACCGCTGCCGCGGGCCCCGCGCTCGCCGGGCTGCACCGGCTGGACGAGCTCCCGGACGAGCATCTGCCGGTCAGATACCCGCGGGCCGACCCGGGGCACCGGCCGGTGGGCGAGGAGAACCCGTCCAACGGCTGGGCGTGGAAGTGCTCGATCCCCGGTGCCGCGGACGGGCCGCTGGCGGGGAAGACCGTGGGCGTCAAGGACAACGTGTGCGTGGCCGGCGTGCCGATGCTCAACGGCTCGCCGATCATGGAGGGCTACGTCCCGCGCGAGGACGCGACCGTGGTCACCCGGCTGCTGGACGCCGGCGCGGAGATCGTGGGCAAGACCGCGGTGCCGGCGTTCTGCTTCGACGGCGGCGGGCTCACGGGCTATCCCGACCCGCAGCCGGTCAACCCGCACGACCCGGCGTACCTGTGCGGCAGCTCGTCCAACGGCAGCGCGGTCGTGGTGGTCGAGGGCCAGTGCGACATGGCGCTGGGCGGCGACCAGGGCGGCTCGATCCGCATGCCGGCGTCGTGGAGCGGCTGCTGCGGCCACAAGCCGACGCACGGCCTGGTCCCCTACACCGGCATCTTCCCCATCGAGCTGACCCTCGACCACGTCGGTCCGATGGCCCGCACGGTCTCCGACTGCGCGCTGATGCTGGACGCGATCGCCGGCACGGACGGCCTGGACCCGCGGCAGATCGACGTGAAGACGCAGCCCTACCTCCAGGGCCTCGACCTGGGCGCGGACGGCCTGCGGATCGGCGTGCTGGCCGAGGGCTTCGGCATCCCGGACGCCTCCGAGCCCGACGTCGACGCCGCGGTCCGCGCGGCCGCCGAGGAGCTCGCCGCGGCGGGCGCCGAGGTCGAGGAAGTCTCGATCCCCATGCACCGCGACGGGCTGGCGATCTGGAACGCCATCGCCACCGAGGGCGCGACCGACCTGATGGTCCGCGGCGACGCGTTCGGCACCAACCACAAGGGCCACTACACGACCGACCTGGTCGACTTCTACGGCCGCGCCCGCCGCGCCCGGGGCAGCGACTACTCGCCCACGGTCAAGCTCACGGTGCTGCTCGGCGCCTACCTGTCCGAGGACTACAACCACCACTACTACGCCAAGGCGCAGAACCTCGGGCGGCGGCTGAAGGCCCGCTACGCCGAGGCGTTGGAGCGCTACGACGTGCTGCTGCTGCCCACGACCGCGATGAAGGCGCGGCCGATCCCCGTCGACGGCGGCATCCCGGAGATCCTGGCCGCCGCGCTGGGCAACCTGCACAACACGGCGGCGTTCGACGTCACCGGCAACCCGGCGCTGAGCGTGCCCTGCGGGATGTCGGACGGGCTGCCGGTGGGGATGATGCTGGTCGGCCGGCACTTCGACGACGCGACGGTGCTGCGCGCCGGCCACGCGTATGTCAGCCGGACCGCAGCGCCTCCCACACGCGCAGCGGAGACATCGGCAGCTCTGTGAGCCTCGCGCCCGTGGCCGCGGCGATCGCGTTGGCGATCGCCGGCGGCACGGCGCACACCGGCGGCTCGCCGACGCCCTTGGCGCCGAACGGGCCGTCGGGCGCGGGCACCTCGACGATCAGCGTGTCGATCGGCGGCACGAGCTCCGAGGACGGCAGCGCGTACTCGGCGAACGACCCGCCGCGCAGCTGGCCGTCCTCGTCGTAGGCCAGCTCCTCCAGCAGCGCCCAGCCCATCCCCTGGGCGGTCCCGCCCTGCATCTGACCCTCGACCAGCGCCGGGTTCAGCGCACGGCCGACGTCCTGGGCGATGGCGTGGCCGAGCAGGGTCACCGCGCCGGTGTCGCGGTCGACGCGGACGTGCGAGAGGTGTGCCGCGGCGCCCGGCGCGCGGCTGACCTGGGCGACGCCGCCGTAGCCCTCGATCGGCTCGTGCGGGCTGCCGAACGTCAGCGTCTTCTGCGCCAGCTCGCGGATCGCCATCGCCCGGCCGGGCGCGCCCACCGGCCGCACCTCGCCGTCGACGATCTCCAGGTCCTCGGGCGCGATCTCCAGCTCCTGCGCGGCCACGTCGAGCAGCCGCTCGCGGGCCTGCGCGGCGGCGCGCTCGATCGCCCGCCCGAACGTGTACGTGACCTTGCTGCCGCCGGACACGCCGCCGTAGGGCGCGTTGCCGGTGTCGCCCTGGGAGACCCGCACGCGGTCCTCGGCCAGCCCGAACGTCTCGGCGGCGATCGTGGCGAACGCGTTGTCGATGCCGCTCATGTCGGCCGCGGCGGTGATCACGGTCAGCCGGCCGTCGGCGTCCAGGCGGCAGATCGCGGCCGCCGGCTCCAGGCCGCCGGGCCAGAACCCGAGCGCGACGCCGACGCCCTCGCCGGCCGGCAGCTCGCCGCGGCGCTGCCACAGCGGGTGCTCGCGCAGGCGCTCCAGGCACTCGCGGCCGCCGAAGGACTTGATCTGGAGCCCGTCGATGCCCCTGTCGCCGGCGACTTGGACGTTCTGCAGCCGCAGCTCGATCGGGTCGAGGTCCAGCTCGGCGGCGAGCCGGTCGAGCAGCGTCTCCACCGCGAACGCGGCCGGCGGCGCGCCCGGGGCGCGGTAGGCGCCGGCGCCGACCCGGTTGGTGACCACGCCGACCGCGGTGAGATCGTGCGCCGGCCAGCGGTACGGCCCGGCGGCGAGCATCGCCGAGATGCCCTCGACGCCCATGTCGCCGATGCCTCCGTGGTCGCCCACGACGCGCCCGCGGATGGCGGTCAGCGCCCCTTCGC
>JAICUS010000560.1 GCA_025935735.1 Solirubrobacteraceae bacterium
CACGACCGCGACGCTGCTCGCCCAGTCGATCGTGCGCGAGGGGATGCGGGCGCTCGACGAGGGCGCGAACCCCATGCTGCTGCGCCGGGGCATCGAGGAGGCGACGGCCGCCCTGGTGGAGGAGCTGCAGCGGGTCGCCCGGCCGGTGTGCGCGCGCGAGGAGATGCTCCACGTGGCCACGATCGCCGCCAAGGAGGACCCGGTGATCGGCGCCGCGGTGGCCGACGCCGTGTCCCGCGTGGGCGAGGAGGGCGTGGTCACGCTGGAGGAGTCCGACGAGCCCGGCATCCGCGTCGACTTCGTCGAGGGCATGGTGGTGGAGAACGGCTGGGTCTCGCCCTACATGGTGCGCGACACCGAGCGGATGGAGACGGTCTTCGAGGACCCGCTGATCCTCATGACCAACAAGCCGCTGAAGCACCCGAACGACCTGCTGCCGGCGCTGGACGCGGTGATGAAGGACCCGCGCCCGCTGGTGATCCTGGCCGAGGACATCACCGGCGGCGCGCTGGGGATGCTCGTGGCCAACAACCAGCACAAGACGATCGAGGCGGTGGCCGCGCGGGCGCCGGGGTTCGGGCACCGGCGGATCCAGCACCTGGGCGACCTGGCCGCGTTCTGCGGCGGCGCGGTGATCGCCGAGGAGGCGGGGCTGTCGCTGTCGTCGGTGCGGCGCGAGCACTTCGGCACGGCGCGCCGGGTCGTGGTCACCGCGGACTCGACCACGTTCGTCGAGGGCGGCGGCGGCGAGGTCGCCGTGAAGTCGCGGCTCGACCAGATCCGGGCGGAGCTTTCGCGAGCCGTGCACGAGCGCGACGTCGAGATCATGGAGGAGCGAATCGCCCGCCTGTCGTCGTCGCTGGCCGTGATCAAGGTCGGCGCGCCCACCGACACCGTGCGGGCCGAGCGCTTCCGGCGCTGCGAGGGCGCGCTGGCCGCCACCGAGGCGGCGGTGTCCGAGGGCGTCGTCGCCGGCGGCGGGACGGCGCTGCTGCGGGCGGCGGGGGTCCTGGATTCGCTGTCTCTGGAGGGCGACTACGCTCGCGGCGCGGAGATCGTGCGCTCGGTGCTGGACGAGCCGCTGTTCTGGATCGCGTCCAACGCCGGCTACGACGGCCGGGCGGCGATCGACCAGGTGCGGGCGGCGCCGGACGGCCACGGGCTGGACGCGCTGACCGGCGAGTTCGGCGACCTGTACGCGCGCGGCGTGATCGACCCGGTGCGGGTGACCCGGCTGTCGCTGGAGCACGCGGCGTCGGTGGCCGCGCTGCTGCTGACCACCGAGGCGCTGGTGGCCGAGGAGTACATCGCGCAGCCCGGCGCGATCGTCGCGCCGGGGTTCGGCGACCTCGCGGAGGGCATGGCGCGCCCGTCCTCGCCGATCTGACGTAGCGTGCGCGGCATGCCGCGCGCCGATATCGACGTCCTCGCCGAGCTCGTCCCCCTACGCGGCCGCGAGGTCGTCGATGTCGGCTGCGGCAACGGCGCGCTCGTGCGGGCGCTGGCGGCGCGGGGCGCGTCGGTGGTGGGCATCGAGGTCTCTGCCGAGGCGGTCGCCCGCGCGGACGACGGCGAGCACCGGTTCCTGGTCGGCAGCGCGGACGCGCTGCCGCTGGACGACGCGTCGGTCGACGTGTGCGTGCTCATGCGCAGCCTGCACCACGTGCCGCGCGACCGCATGGGCGCGGCGCTGGCGGAGTGCGCGCGCGTGCTGCGGCCGGGCGGCGCGGCCTACGTCGCCGAGCCGCTGTATCGCGGCGAGTTCAACGCGCTGGTGGCGCTGGTGGACGACGAGCGCGAGGTCCGCGCGCTCGCCCAGGCCGCGATCGCCGGCGCCACCGCGCTGGTCCACGAGCGGACGGTGGAGTACGACTCGCCGCTGCGGCTGGAGAGCTTCGCGGCGTTCCGGCGCCTGGTCGTCTCGGCCGACCCGGCGCGCGCGGAGCGGTTCGCCGCGCTCGAGGACGAGCTGACGGCGCGCTTCGCGGAGCTGAAGGAGGACACTTCACCAATGCGCGCCGATCTGCTCCGCCGTCCGTGATCGCGCTGCTCGCCGCCACGGTCGTGCTGGGCTCGCCGGCGTTCGCTCCGGTGGGCACGGGATGGGGCACGGCCCACCCGCGCGCGATCCACAACGGCGGGGACCCGAACGGCGGCGTCAACCACATCCACTGGCGCGGCTGGGGCCGTCCGGTGACCCACGGCCGCGGCCTGAACCCCACCTTCCTGCCCAGCGGCGGCTACTACCGCCGGCAGGCGAGCGTGCTGCTCCGCGCGGAGCGGATCGGCACCTGCCCGGACGGCACCGGCCCGGCGTACACCCGGCTGCTGATCCGCTTCCCGCAGTGGCCGGGCGGCCCGCGCGGGCCCTGGGAGCCCTGGTCGGGCGCCAAGGAGATCTGCGACCAGAAGACCGCGTACACCACGAGGTTCCGGGGAGGCTGCCGGTCCGTGGGCCGCCACCCGCACGCCGTCGGCTCGGTCTTCGGCATCGTCGCCTACCGGGTGCGCTGCCGGACCGCCCGGCGGGCGGCCGGCGCGATGGCGCGCGCGGGCTGCGGCTCCGCGGGCTGCCGGCGCACGGTGTCGGGCCTGCGCTGCCGGCTGCAGCGCCACCACCCGTACGAGAGCTCGGCGCCCTGGGGCCACCATCCGCTCGAGCGCCTGGCCTGCACGCGGGGGAGCGCCAACTTCACCGGCTGGCTCGTCGTGCGCCGGGCGTAGCGCGGACGCCTGCAACCGGCCCTGCAGGGTCGCGCATGTCCGTGCGCGAACATCTCGCCGGTCTTGAGGAGGATTGTCATCGCCGCCGTCGTAGCGGCCTGTCTCTGCGCGCCCGCGAGCGCGCTCGGCGCCAGCGCGCGGATCGCCGCGCTGCAGGTCGGGCTGCGCGCCCACCGGATCTATTCGGGCGCCGTCGACGGGCTGGCGGGCCCGGGCACGGCGGCGGCCGTGCGGCGCCTGCAGGCGCGGGCGGGGCTGGCGGTCGACGGGATCGCCGGTCCGCGCACGCGGCAGGCGCTGGGGCGCCTGGGCCGCCACCACATCGGCAGCCGGCCGCTGCGCCGCGGGGCCGTGGGGTTCGACGTGGCCGCGCTGCAGTTCGCGCTCGAGACCCACGGCTTTCCCTGCGCGACCGTCGACGGCGGCTTCGGCTGGCACACGGACGCGGCGGTGCGGCGGCTGCAGGCGTTCGCCGGGCTGCCGGTCGACGGCGTGGCCGGCCCCGCGACGTGGGCCGCGCTCTCCCGGCCGCCGGTGCGCGCCCCGGCGCTGGCCCGGCCGATCGCCGCGCCGGTGGGCGACCGCTACGGCCCGCGCGGCACGGGCTTCCACGCGGGGCTCGACTTCCCGGCGCCGTCGGGCACGCCGGTGCACGCGGCGGCGAGCGGCCGCGTGATCTTCGCCGGCTACGACGACGGCTTCGGCCTGACCGTGGTGCTCGACCACGGCAACGGCCTGCACACCCGCTACGCGCACCTGTCCTCCGCGGCCGTCTCCCCCGGCGCCTCCGTGGCCGTCGGAGCGCTCGTCGGCCGCGTCGGCGCGACCGGCTTCGCCACCGGCCCGCACCTGCACTTCGAGGTCACGATCCGCGGCGCCAACGCCGACCCCGCGCCCGCCCTCGGCGTCTAAAGGGGCCAGACCCCTTTAACCCGTGCGCAGGTTAAAGGGGTCTGACCCCTTTATGTTCGGGCGGTGGCGGGGGCGGGCGTCGGTGATCGCCTGGAAGCGCAGCTCGAGCACGGTCAGGTCGAGGTAGATCGCGCGCTCGTAGGCGCGCTCGGAGCGGACGATGAGCGCCGTGTAGCCGGCCGCGCCGGCCAGGCTGAGCAGCAGGCCGGGGAACGCGCCGACGCCCAGCGCGGCCACAAAGAG
>JAICUS010000168.1 GCA_025935735.1 Solirubrobacteraceae bacterium
AGTGCGCGGCGCCTGAGGCCTGCGTGGACGGGGTGAACGCCGGGCCGACCGCGGCGGCGCCCGGGCGCGGGATCGACAGGTGGATCGCGCTGAAGCTCAGCGCCGCGGCGTCGCGCACCGGCCCGTAGACCTGGGAGCCGCCGGTGATCTGGAGCGTGTAGTGGGCACCTGCCGGGGCAGAGATCGCGATCCCCTCGAGGGACCGGGTGATCGTGTGCGGCTGCCCGTCCAGCGTGACCGGGATCGGCGTGACCTGGTTGCCCAGCACGACGCCCTTCTGCTCGTCCACGAGCTGGGCGAACACGTAGCTGGAGGCGGCCGAGCCGGTGCCGGAGTAGGTGAGCGTGAGCGTCGGCTCCCCCAGCAGCTGCGTGGCCGCGCCGGGCGGCGGCACGGCGACGTTCACCGCGTTGGCCGCGCGGCCCGCGCTCACCGGCGTGCCGGACACGGCGTCGCCCGGGTTGAGCACCAGCGTGCCGGAGCCGTCGGCCGTCAGCGGCGTCCCGGCGGGCAGCGGGTAGTCGGCGCCCGAGCGCCAGACGTCGTCGTCGGCCAGCCACTCGAAGCGCGGGCCGGTGTCCACCGGCAGGCCGGCGAGGTAGCGCTTCAGCCAGGCGACGACCGCCGCCTCGATGTGCCCAGCGGGCCCCGTGCCGGTCAGGCAGACGCCGTGGCCGCCGCAGAACCACATCATCTTCACCGGCACGCCGTTCCCGCGCAGGATGCCGTAGTTCGTGATCGCCTCGTGCAGCGTGAACAGCGTGTCCGCCGTGCCCTCCACCAGGAACGTCGGGATGCGGATCTGCCCGACCGCGTCGCCCGGCCCGCGGGAGGCGAACCAGGCGCGGTCGTCCGCCGACAGGTGCCCGGTGGTCACGCCGCTGGTGAACGATGAGGTGATGTGAGGGTCCAGCCGGTTGTGCGAGCCCGCCAGCCCCGCGGCGTAGAGCGCCGACGACCAGCCGCCCTTGACGATCTCGTCCTTGTAGAGCGAGGTGAGCAGCGAGTGCCAGGCGATGATCGGCGCGATCGCGTCGATGCGCTTGTCGCGGGGCGCCGTCACCAGCTCGATCCCGCCGGCGTAGGAGACGCCGGTCATGCCCACCCGCGGGTCGCCCGGCCCGTCGAGCCGCGCCTCGGGCTGGGAGGCCAGCCAGTCGATCAGCGCGCTGACGTCGCGCGCCTCGGCGTCCGGCGAGTCGACCTCCACGGTCCCGCCGGAGGAGCCGAACCCGCGGGCGTCCCAGGTGAGCACGTTGAACCCCGCGCGCCGCAGCGGCCCGAGGCCGACGTTGCCGGTCATCTCGCTGCTCGCGCTGTTCTGGTCGGTGTCGCGCGAGCCCGCCCAGCCGTGCCCCTCCAGCACCGTCGGCGCCGTCCGGCCGGCCTGCAGGCCCTCCGCCGGGAAGAAGGAGAGCACGATCTGCGTGCCGTCGAAGGACGTGATGGTGGCGTCGCGGGCCTGGGCGGCGGCGGGCGCCGCCAGCAGGGCGGCGACGGCGAGGGCGAGTGGGCGAAGGCGCATGGCGTCCGCACTGATACCCGATCCGCCGAGTTTTGGTGTCAGCCGTCGTAGCGGGCGAGCGCCACGGTCATCTTGTCCTGCCACACGTGGGCGGACAGCGGATAGACGTAGTTCATCAGGAACGCGAACGCCAGCCGGTCGCCCCCGCGCGTGGTGCAGTAGCCGGCCAGAGCGGAGACGTCGTGCAGCGTGCCGGTCTTGGTGTGGCAGCGGTCCTGCGCGGTCGTGCCGCGCATGCGGTTGTACATCGTGCCGTTGCGGCCGACCACGGGCAGCGAGGCGTCGAGCGTCGCCCCCTGGTCGGTGTCCGCCATGCTGGTGAGCAGCTTGACCACCTGGCGCGGCGAGGTCCGGTCCGAGCGCGACAGGCCCGAGCCGTCGACCAGGGTGGGGGAGATCCCGAAGCGGGCGATCGTCGAGCGCACGACCGCGGCGCCGGCCGACGTGCTGCCGGCGCTGCCGAAGTCCGCCCCGAGGTCCTTGGCCAGCGTCTCGGCCATGTAGTTGTCCGACGGCTGGTTCATCGCCTGGACGATGTCGCCCAGCGCGGGGGAGTCCCACTCCAGCAGCGGCACCATGCCCGTGCTCGCCCGGCCGGCGCGCGGCCGGCCGTCGATCTGCACGCCCCGCCGGCGCAGCATCCGGGTCAGCTGGTTCGCGGTGAACCACGCGGGGCTGCGCTGCCAGAACGGCCGCCGCTTGCCGGTCACGCCGTGGTCGTAGGCCAGCGCGCTCAGCGGCCCGACGTCGCTGGTCAGTGCGTAGCGCGACGATGGCACGCCGCGGAAGGCGTCGAACGCGGACTCGTCGCCCAGCACCCGGCCCTCGACGTGGCTCAGGCCGCCGTTGACCAGTTCGGTGGCCAGCGCGGCCAGCGACGACTTGTCGAGCGTCGGGTCGCCGCCGCCGCGCAGCACGAGGTTGCCCGGGACGAGCCCCGTGGCGTCCGGGAGCGCGTCGGCCAGCACCGTCGTCGTCAGGTGCCCCTGGGCGCCGTAGAGCAGCAGCGCGGTGGACGAGGTGTAGAGCTTCTCCACCGACGCGGGCATCCGGGGGACGTCGGCGCGCCGGGAGAACAGCGTGCGGCCCGTGTCCATGTCGACCACGTAGGCGCCCGAGTAGGCGCCCGCCGCGCGCATCTCGCGGTTGAGCACGCGCTTGGTGTAGGTCAGCCCGGCGGCCTGGGCCGGCGCGGCGGCCAGCGCCAGCAGCGCGAGGACCAGGAGCGTGACGCGGGTCATCGGCTTCACGAGCCTACGGAACCCGGGGGACACGAGAAAGTCGCGCCGGGTAATAATCGTTGCGTGGGCAATGTCGTCGAGATGAACGCTCCGGCCCGGCGGCGGCGCCGGCAATCGCGCACCGCGCTGGTCCTGGGCGGCGGCGGCTTCACCGGCGGCGTCTACCAGATCGGCGCGCTGCGGGCGCTCGACCTGCTGTCGGTCAACCGCTCGGTCAACACGTTCGATGTCTACGTGGGGACCTCCGCGGGCTCGCTGATCGCCTCGCTGGTGGCCAACGGCGTCAGCCCCGAGGAGATGATGCGCACGGTCAACGACCAGCTGCCGCAGGCGCTCCCGGCGCTCGACCGGCGGATGCTGCTGCGGCTCAACAAGTCCGAGATGGCGCTCAAGGCGCTCAAGCTGCCGCTGCACGCCGTCAGCGTGGCCCGCAACCTGGCGCGCAGCTTCGGCGCCATCTCGGCCGTCGACCTCGTGCTGGCGCTGGGCGACGCGCTGCCGTCGGGCATCTACACCGGCGAGGGCGTGGAGTCCTACCTGCGCGAGGCGCTGGCCGGCGACGGCCGCACCGACGACTTCCGGCAGCTCAGCCACGAGCTCTACCTGTGCGCCACCGACCTCGACACGTGCGAGCGGATCGTGCTCGGCGCCGAGGGCTGGGACGACATCCCGATCTCCGCGGCGGTCCGCGCCTCGACGGCGCTGCCGATGATCTACGCCCCCTACCGGGTGCGCGAGCGCGAGCTGATCGACGGCGGCATCGTCTCCACCACGAACCTGGACATCGCGGTGGAGGCGGGCGCCAAGTTCATCGTCGTGGTCAACCCGCTCGTCCCGTACGTCAACGACTTCAAGGCGACGATCCCCACGCTGTTCGGCACCCGGGCGCGGCGGATCTCCGACATGGGCTTCCCGAAGATCGGCTACCAGACGTTCAAGCTGCTGGCCTACCAGCGCCTGCACGAGATGGCCGGCCACTGGAAGGAGCGCTACCCGGGCGTGGACATCGTGCTGATCGAGCCCGACCCCGACGACGAGCTGATGTTCCAGACGAACATCCTCAACTTCGCCTCGCGGGTCGCCGTGGCCCGGCACGGGTTCGAGAGCGTCACGCTCAAGCTCGCCAACGACTACGAGGACCTGCGCGAGGTCTGCCGCCGGCACGGCATCGAGATCTCCGCCACCCGAGTGCGCAAGGTGGTCCGCCACTTCTCGGCCGAGAAGGAGAAGACCCGCGCCTGGCGGCGGATCCTCGAGCAGACCACCGGCTCGCTGCTGCGCCAGAGCGCTCAGGACGCGTAGAGCGCCGCGAAGTCTCCGGCGTAGCGATCGTTGATCACGTTGCGCTTGACCTTCAGCGTCGGCGTGAGCTCGCCCGTCTGGAGGGAGAGGTCGTGGTCGAGGATGAAGAACTTCTTGATCTGCTCCACGCGCGCGTAGTTCGCGTTCACCGCGTCCAGCTCGCCCTGGATGAGCTCGTGGACCTTGGGCTCGCGCGACAGCGCCGCGACGTCCTCGGGCAGCCCGTGCTCCCGGGCGAAGTGGACGATCTCCTCGGGGTCGAGCGTGACCAGCGCGACCGGGAACGGCCGGCGGTCGCCGTGCATGACCGCCTGGGAGATCCAGCGCGAGCGCTTGAGGTCGTTCTCCAGGTTGGCCGGCGTGAGGTTCTTGCCGCCCGCGGTGATGATGATGTCCTTCTTGCGGCCGGTGATGGTCAGGTAGCCGTCCTCGTCGAGCGAGCCGAGGTCGCCGGTGTGCAGCCAGCCGTCCTCGATCGCCCCGAAGGCCTCCGAGTCGGCCTTGCCGTAGTAGCCGCCGAAGATGTGCGGGCCGCGGACGAGGATCTCGCCGTCGCCGGCGATCCGGATCTCCGAGCCCGGCAGCGCCCGCCCGACCGTGCCGAGCTTGTGGTCCTCCACCGTCGAGGTGGTCGTGACCGTACTGGTCTCCGTCATCCCGTAGCCCTCGAGCACGGGCGCGCCGCAGGCGAAGAAGAACTCGAGGATCTCGCGGGCGATCGGGGCGGCGCCTGACGTGGCCTGCTTGAGCCGGCCGCCGAAGATGTTGCGGACGTTGACGAACAGCTCGGCGTCGGCCCGGTCGAACGCCGCCTGGAGCTCCGGCGGGACGGGCTCGCCGGCCGCCTGCATGCGCCGCACCTCGAGCCCGAGTTGCGTGGCTTGCGCGATCTTCTCCGGGTCGTTGTGAGCCGTGACCAGCGTGTAGATCTTCTCGAAGATGCGCGGCACCGACGGGAGGTGCTCGGGCTTGACCGCCATCAGGTCCGGGACGATCTGGTTGGGGTCGCCGCTCCAGTAGGCGATCGTGCCGCCGAGGTCGACGGTCAGCAGCTGGATGAGCAGCGCGTAGGAGTGGGCCAGCGGCAGGTAGAGGTAGACGGTCTCCTGCTCGCCCTCCATCACCCCGAAGGTCTCGCACATGCGGGTCACCCGGCGGTAGTTGCCGTGGCTGAGCACGCACCCCTTCGGCGGGCCGGTGGTGCCCGACGTGTAGATGATCGTGTAGGTGTCCTCCGGGGCGACGGCGGCGATGCGCTCGGCCACCTCGGCGTGGTCGCGGGCGCGGCCGCGGGCGCGCAGCGCGTCGAGCGACAGCGCGCCGTCGGCGGGCTCGATGGCCACGATCTGCTCCAGCTGGGGCAGCCGGTCGCGCACGGCGGCGATCTTCGCCACCTGGGAGGCGTCCTCGCAGACGACGAAGCGCGAGCGGCTGTCGCCCGCCACCCAGGCGCACTCGTCGGGCGAGTTCGTGGGGTAGACCGGGACGACCACGCCGCCGGCGCTGGTGATCGCGAAGTCGACCAGCGACCACTCGACCCGGGTGGTGCACAGCAGCGCGACCCGGTCGCCGTGCGCCAGCCCGAGGTCGATGAAGCCGCGGGCGATCTCCGAGACGGCCGCCGCGAGCTCGGCGTAGGAGAGCTCGGCCCACTCGCCGTCGCGCTTGAAGCGGGCCGCCGGGCGCTCGCCGTAGCGCTCGGCGGCCAGGGTGACGATGTCGGCGATCGTGGCCGAGTCCGTGCCACGATCGCTCGGCCCGGCCGTGCTCTGCTGGATGCTCAAGGGCTCCTCCTCGGGACTGCGAGGAGGGATCCTATCCGCGGCCGCGCGCTACGCGCGGCGGGTCAGGCTGTCGCTACCTGGCGCGCGCCCTGCACGTCCGTCAGGTTCGCGAGGAACAGCGTCTTGTCGATTCGGCCCTGAAAGATCGGCACGCCCAGCTCCATGCACTTCTCGATGACCTCGCGACGTTCCATGCCGGCTTCGCGAGCGAGCTCCGTGGGCGTGAGATGGATTGCCATCAGAGCGATGCCTCCTGGTGAGGTTTGCCACGTGGTGCTCACGGTAGCGCCTTCACCGGATGTCGACAATCCGAACCTGCTCAATCCGAGCTAAACATTCGTTCAGACCTGGCTCGGCAGATCCACGATGTGCAGCCCGAGCTCGTCCGGCGCGGCGATGAGGTGGTCGATCCGCGCCATGGATGTTTGGAGTCGGACAGTTCGGGCGATTCGGTCCTAGAGTGTCCTGTGCCGTGCGCGGCTGGGGCGGACGGCAGTCAGGGAGATCTACTTCACGGCCCCGGGAGGACCTTCCAGTGGGTAGGGGAACACACGGCGTCCTCGCGGCGCCGGTTCAGGACGACGGCGCGGCCGCCGCGACCGACCATCGCCTCGTGGCGCGGGTCCGCCGCGGCGAGGATCGCGCCTTCGAGCTCCTCTACCAGCGCTACCACCGGCGCATCCACGCCTACGTGCTCGGGATGGTCAAGGACCACGGGCGCGCGGAGGACGTCACGCAGGAGGTCTTCGTCTCCGCGCTGCGCCGGATGCGGGCGACCGAGCGGCCGATCGCCTTCAAGCCCTGGATCTACGAGATCGCCAAGAACGCCTGCATCGACGCGTTCCGGCGCTCCAAGCGGGCCGAGGAGGTGTCCTACGACGCCGACGACGGGCTGACGCCGGGCGACCACTCGCGGCTGGTCGGCGCGGGCCCGTCGCCCGACGCCGCCCTGGACGCCAAGCAGGACCTCGAGTCGCTGTGGGGCGCGTTCGGTGGGCTGTCGGAGACCCACCACGAGATCCTCGTGCTGCGCGAGCTGGAGGGGCTGTCGTACTCCGAGATCGGCCGGCGGATGGGGATGAGCCGCCCGGCCGTGGAGTCGACGCTGTTCCGCGCCCGGCGGCGGCTGACCGAGGAGTACGACGACATCGTCTCCGGCGCGCGCTGCCTGCGCATCCAGGCGATCATCCAGATCGCCGTCTCCTCGCGCCTGGGCGCGCGCGACACGCGCCGGCTCGCCCGGCACCTGGCCCACTGCCAGCCGTGCCGGCGCGAGGCGATGGAGGCCGGCCTGGATCGCGCGCTGATCGCGCGTCCGCCCGTGCGCCAGCGGATCGCCTCGCGCGTGGCCGGCCTGCTGCCGTTCCCGGCCTTCGGCTGGCTGCGCCGCGGCGACCCGGCCGCTGGCGGCGACGCTGGCGGCGGCGGCCGGGGCGCCGGGTTCGTCTCGCACCTGCCGCTGCTGTCGGACCAGCTCTCGGGCGGCTGGGGGAAGCTCGCCGCCGGTGGCGCGCTGCTCGTCGCCGGGGTCGGGGCCGGCGTCGGCGTGCACCACGCGACCGCGACGCCGGCGCCGCCGGCGGCCAGCAGCCGCCCCGCGCTGACCGCCGACCACCCGGCGCGCACGGCGGTGCGCCACGCCGCCCGGGCCGCGGCGGCCACGCCGGCGGCGACGCCGCGGCACGCGCGGAGCACCGCCGCGCACCGGCGGTCGAGCGCCCGCCACGCGGCGGCGGCGGCGAAGCGCAGCCACGCGTCGCCGCCCGCGGCGTCGCGGACGGTCTCCACTTCCGCCGGCTCAGGCACTTCCGCGACGCCGGCGTCCACGGCGAGCGCGGGCACGCGGTCCGGCGCCGGCTCCACCGCCGGCGCCACGACCCGCGCGGCCGGTAACGCCGTCCGTCAGACCGCCGGCACGGCCGGCGGGGCCGTCCAGCAGGTGACCACGACCGTCGGCAGCACGGTCGACGGGGTCACGGGCGCCGTCGACGGCGCCGTCACGGGGGTCACGGGCGCGGTCGACGGCGCCGCCGCGAGCGGTCCGGCCGCCGGCGCCGTCCAGCAGGCCACGGGCGCCGTCAACCAGACCGCGGGCGCCGTCACCGGCACGGTCCGCGCGGCCACCGACGACGCCACCAACACGGTCGGCCAGGTCGCCGGCGCGCTCACGGGCTCGAACCCGACGCCCTGAACCGCCCCCCGGCGAGCGGCTAGACTGCGTTGCGCTCGGGGCGTGGCGCAGCCTGGTAGCGCGCACCGTTCGGGTCGGTGAGGTCCCCGGTTCAAATCCGGGCGCCCCGATGCTCCTCCTCCCGTCGACCTGGTGCGCGCCCGGTTGACGCCGCCCCGCCGGCCGCTCTAGCATCGCGCTTGGCGCACCGGCGCGCTCGCCGTCGCACCGGACGCCCCGCCAGAACCGCCATGCCCGCCTTCGATCGCGAGCCGCGGAGCGACCGCCCTCCGCCCGCTCGCCGCCCCGATGTCCGTCTCCCGGCCGCCTCCGCCGGCCTGGGCCCGCTGGCCGTCCTGGGCCTGCAGCGCGGCGCCGGCAATCGCGCCGTCGCCGGCGCCCTGGCGCGCGAGCCCGTGACCCAGCACCCCTCGTCGCGCAACCCGAACCTCACCGTCACGCCCATCGACGACCCCGCCGGGGCCGCGGCGCCCAAGGCGCGGGCGCCGAGGTTCAGCTGGGTCTCCAAGCAGCGCCGGCTGGCGGACGGCACCCAGGTCCCCTACGACGACCGGCTGCGGGTCGGTGACCGCCTCGTCGTCCGGATGGGCGTCCAGAACGTCGAGCCCAGCGCCCTGCACTTCATGGGGAGCGTGATCGTCAGCAACGCGCTGATCAAGGAGTCGCTGGTCGTCGAGGACACCGACACGGGCGTGATCGAGGTGACGTTCCGGGCGGTCAAGGTCGGCCCCGAGCACGTCGAGATGCGCTTCACGCACGGCGGCGCGGAGATCCTGAAGGCCGACGTGGCGACCCACGTCGAGATGAGCCAGGAGGACTTCCGCGGGCAGCTCCAGGAAGCCACGCAATACGCCGGCAACGCGTATCACGCCGCCAACATCTACATGGCGAAGGCGAGCCCGCACTATCGCGAGGCGTGGGAGCAGGTCGAGAAGACCCTCGAGAAGGCCGGCGACGGCAACCCGTTCAACGAGCTGGTCGTCCACCTCGCCGTGACGTTCATAGCCGGGCTCGCGGGCGGGCGGGTGGCGGAGATCCTGGAGCACCTCAAGCAGGGCATCCCCCTCACGGAGGGGCTCAAGGAGCTCGCCATCCACGCCACCGAGATGGGCATCCACTTCGTCATGCCCAAGTCCGCGCAGGCGGATCTCGCGGACCCCGGGTCGTGGGTCGACGCATCCCACGCGCAGATCGAGGTGGAGCAGCTCGCCGTGGGCGCCATGTTGGAGGACGCGATCAAGGCCAACAACGACAACCGGGCGGGGTTCTTCCGCGACGTCGACGTCGTCGGGGCCGTCCACGGCGGCCTCACCTTCAACGGCCAGCCGATGCGCACCCTCGACGCCACGCCGATCCCGTCCGCGGAGGAGTTCGAGAAGATGATCTGGAAGGGGTGGCTGGAGGGCTACCGCGGCATCCCGGACGTCAACGACGCCGACGCCTGGCTGAAGATCATGCACAGGATCGACGACCTCGACGAGGACGGCTACGACTTCGTGATGAAGTACCTCGCCGAGGGGGACAAGCTGCAGCGCGCGCAGCACCCCGCCGAATGAGCGGCGGAACCGGGGAGCCGCCGGCGGAGTAGAAGGGGCATGAGGGCGTGGGCCGCGATCCTCGCCGCCTTGGCGCTCGCCGGCTGCGGCGGGACGGCGAGGCGCGGCGCGTGTGCCGCGGCGCCGGTCAAGACCGGCGCCCCGCCGGACTGGACGGCGCCGGCGTGGGCCGACAGCAGCCCGAATCTGCGGATGCCGTACCCCTCCTATGTCGACCTGCCGAAGCCGGGCTGCTGGCGGCTCGACCTCGCCTGGGGGCCGCATCGCGCCCGGATCGACGTGGCGGTGGCCGGCAGCCGCACCACCCCCGAGGCGCTCGGCGGCGCCCCGCTGAAGGGGCGGACCGGGCTGCGGCTGCTGGTGGCGGGCGCGCCGCCGTACGTGCTCGACGTCGACAGCGGGAAGGTCTCGCGGGTGCGCGGGCTGCGGTTCGGCCGCTTCCGGGTGGCGGGCGTACAGGGCGTCGGGCGGGACGCCGCGATCTCGGTGGACCCCGACCGCATCTCCATCCTCCGGCACGGCAGTCTGCGGGCGCGGCCGATCGGGGCCGGCCGGCAGGTGGCCCCCGGCCGGGGCGAGCGCGCGGTGTGGGTCGTCGAGGGGAGGGGGAGCGCCGCGCTCGTGGACGGAGCGTCCGTGCGCGCGCTGCCTGGCGACGCGCCCCGGCGGGTCGCGGCGCCCTGGGCGCTCGCCGGCCCGTACGTGCTCGGATACAGGCCGCTCGCGCTCACCGACCTGCGCACCGGCGCCCGACGCACGCTCGGCCGGCCGAGCGCGATCCGCTTCCCCGACGAGGCGGCCGCCGCGCCCGACGGCCGGCACATCGCGCTCGACTTCGCCGAC
>JAICUS010000455.1 GCA_025935735.1 Solirubrobacteraceae bacterium
CGACCACACGCCCTACGACCCCGCCCGCCACCGCGGCCTCCAACAACACATCGCCGTCGTGATCCCCGACCGATCGAGCCCCCGGCTCGACCCACCCGCCACCCAGCGGATGGCCGGCGCCGCCGTCACCCACCGGGCGGCCCGCAGGGCCGAGCGCGCAGCGCTTGACGGCCAGCCGACAACCGCTACCACGCCCAGGGGTTGACACAGGACGTCTCACGGGATCGCCTCCTCGACCGGCTGACCGGCGCGCGCCGGCCATGTCGGGTCGCCCGCGGCGTGGCAGGCGGCGCGCTGTTCGCCGTCCTCGAACGCGCGCAGGTCCGGGTCGACGGCGCGGCAGACGTCCTGCGCGAGCGGACAGCGCGGAGCGAACGGGCACCCCTGGTCGGCCGTGCCGCCGACGGGCGGGCTGCCGGGGATCGAGGGCAGGCGCGCGGGCAGCGGCCCGTGCATCGCCGGGACCGAGTTCAGCAGCGCGCGCGTGTACGGGTGCGCCGGGCGGCTGATCAGCCGCCGGGTCGGGCCGGACTCGACGATGCGCCCGGCGTACATCACGATCAGCCGCTCGCAGAAGCCGGCCACCACGCCGAGGTCGTGGCTGATGAGCAGCACGCCGCTGGCGTGCTCGGCGGTCATCTGCTCCAGCAGCGTCAGCACCTGCGCCTGAATCGTCACGTCGAGCGCCGTCGTCGGCTCGTCGGCGATCAGCAGGCGCGGCTCGCAGCTGACGGCGATGGCCAGGGCGACCCGCTGGCGCATCCCGCCCGACAGCACCGCCGGGAACTGCGACAGCGTCCGCGCGGGGTCGGGGATCCCCACCGCGGTCAGCAGCTGGAGGGCCCGCGCCCGCGCCGCGGTCCGGCTCAGCCGGCGGTGGAAGCGCAGCATCTCCGTCATCTGACGGCCGATGCGCACGAGCGGGTTCAGGCTCGACAGCGGGTCCTGGGTGATCATCGCCATCGTCCGGCCGCGCCAGCGCGTCGGGTCGCGCAGCTCGCCCTCGCCGAGCGGCCGGCCCTCGAGCAGGACGCGGCCGCCGACGGTGCCCGGCCGCGGCACGAGCTGCATCATCGCCCGCGCCGTCAGCGACTTGCCCGAGCCCGACTCGCCCACCAGCCCGACGCGCTCGCCGGGCGCGATGGAGAACGAGACCTCGCGCACGACCCGGCCGTCACCCCCCGTGCCCGGGAAGGTGACGGTCAGGTCCTCCACGGCCACGAGCGGCTCAGCCGCCACCGAGCCCGCCGCCGGACGAGCTCGCGGCCTTGCCGGCCTTGAGCCAGTAGTGGTCGATCATGTAGTCCCAGATCGGGTTGGCGAAGAAGCCGCCGACGCGCGCGCCGATCACCGCGGTGCTCGAGCCGTAGTACAGCGGCACGATCGGGTTGTCGGCCAGCATCGCCTTGCTCGCCGCGACGTACTTGTCCGTCGCGCCGTTCGGATCGGCCTGACCCTCGCCGACCAGCTTGTCGACGCCGTGGTTGCAGTAGAACGAGTAGTTCTGGCCGCCGGGGATGGCCGCGGCGCAGGACATCAGCGCGTTGAAGAAGTCGCTGCCGTCCGGGTAGTCGGCCACCCAGAAGGTGACGGTCATCGGCGCCTTGCCGGGGGTGGCGGCGAGCGTGAAGAACGCGCTCTGCTGGATCGGCTTGACCTTCAGCTTGATGCCGATGTCGCCGAGCTGCTGCTGGATCTGCGGATCCAGGTTCGTCCACGGCTGGGTGTTCCAGCTGTACATCGTCGTGCTGAAGCCGTGGGGGTAGCCGGCCTGCGCCAGCAGCGCCTTGGCCTTGGCCACGTCGAGCGGGTGGACCAGGTTCTCGGACGAGTAGCCGGTCACGCCGGGCGGGATGAACCCCGTCGCCGGCTTGCCCTGGCCGTTGACCGTCTTGAGCAGGAACGGCCGGTGGATCGCGTAGGAGACCGCCTCGCGCACCTTCGGGTTGTCGAACGGCTTGATGTGCACGTTCATGGTCAGGAAGTACGTCGAGAGGCTGTTGCGATGCCTGACCTGGTCCGCCAGCGACTTGTTGTTGACCACGTTGAGGTAGTCCGAGTTGGCCAGCGGGTCGCCCATCAGGTCGATCTGGCCCTTCTGGAGCTGCAGCAGCTGCACCTGCGGGGTGACGCCCAGCTTCTCGTCGACCCCGTCGACGTAGGGCAGGCTGTGGTCCCAGTAGCTCGGGTTGCGCTTGAGGACGATCGACCGGCCGGGATTGAAGCTGACGAACTGGAACGCGCCGGACCCCAGCGGCTGCTTGGCCTGCTGGGCGCCCGTGCCCTCCGGGATCACCGACGCCTGCGGCATCGCCAGCACGTACTTGAACGCCGCGTCGGGCTGGGTCAGCGTGATCTGCAGCTTCGTCGGCGACAGCGCCTTGATGCCCTCCACCGAGCCGGTCGGGTGCTTGCCGAACGCGGCGCAGCCCTTGACGGGGGTCCAGAAGCTCACGACGGGCGACTTGGTCGCCGGATCGCAGATGCGCGAGAAGCTGTAGACGAAGTCCTTGGCGGTGATCGCGCGGCCGTCGGAGAACTTCATGCCGGGCCGGATGTCGACCGTGTACTGCTTGCTGTCGTCCGAGATCTGCGGCATGCCGGCCGCGGCCTGGGCGAAGAGGTCCGTGCTGTCGGTCTTGTAGTCGTACAGCCGGTTGAAGATCATCTCCATGTTGTCCCAGCAGGTCGCGTCGTAACAGACCTGCGGGTCGAACGTGTCCGGATCGGACTGGAACGCCGTCTGCAGCTCACCGCCGCGGCGGGCGGTGGTCGCCGCCGACCCCGAGTTGGTGCTCTTGCCGCTGCTGCTCGTCGAGCTGTGTGAGCCGCCGCCTCCACACGCGGCCAGACCGCACGCCAGCGCGGCGACGGCGAGCGCCCACGGCAGCCGCTCGGTAGACCGTCTCATACCCCGTCCCTCCAGTCGATTGTCGACAAACGACGACGTTAGACCGTCACCCGCGTGGCGTCAAGCGTCCCGGTCAGTAGCCGGCGGCGGCGTCGTAGACGTTGCGGCGCGGCCGCCCGTCGAGGTAGCGCCCGAGGTTGTCGATGAACAGGTCGGCCAGCACCTCGTTCTCGTCGGCCAGCGTCGAGGCCGAGTGCGGCGAGACGATGACGTTGTCCATCCCCCACAGCGGGCTCTCGGCCGGCAGCGGCTCCTCGGCGAAGACGTCCAGGCACGCGCCGGCGAGCCGGCCCTCGGCCAGCGCGGAGACCAGCGCGGGCTCGTCGATCACAGGGCCGCGGCCGACGTTGATCACGATCGCGTGGGCCGGCAGCGCGGCGAGCTCCCCGGCGCCCAGGAGCCCGCGCGTGTGCTCGGTCAGCGGGCATGCGATGACCACGACGTCCGTTCGGCTCAGCGCGTCGAGCAGCTGGGAGCGCTCGATCATGCGGCTGATTCCGGGCGGCGGCTGCGCCCGGGCGCGGCGGCTCAACCCGGTGACGTCCGCGCCCAGCGCGGAGAACGCGCCGGCCACCGCGCGGCCGATTCCGCCGACGCCGACGACCAGCACGCGCCCGCCGGCGAGCCGCTGCGTCGTGGAGGGCTCCCAGTGGCGAGCGGCCTTCCAGCGGTTGAGGGCCGGCATGCCCTTGACGAAGTACAGCGCGCCCAGCACCGCGAACTCGGCGAGCGGGACCGCGTGGATCCCCGCGGCGGTCGTCACCTCGATCGCGCTGCGGTCCAGCCCCGTACGCGACATCGTGCCGCCGATCCCCGCGCTCGTCGCCTGGATCCAGCGCAGCCGCGGACAGCGCTCCGGCAGCGTGGACGGCTCATGCCAGTCGAAGTCGAAGAGCACCTCGGCGGCCGCGGTCAGCTCCCGCCAGCGCTCGAGCTCATCCGCGCCGAGTTCGGGCGGTGTGCCGACATGGTCGCTGGGAAAGCGCGGGGCCGGCAGCAGATGCGGCTCGTAGGTCACGTGCGCGCGGGGCTCGGCGGCGGCGATCCGCTCGACCAGCTCGGGCTCGAGGTAGGAGGCGATCACCACCTCGCAACTCATCGGCGCGCCGCCTCCTGGAGCGCGGCGAGCGTGCGCGCGGTCGCCACCGCGGAGTCGACCGCGAGCTGACGCGGCTCCTCCTCGCCCCGCACCACGGCGTGGATGTGCCGCAGCGCGGCGGTGAACGAGCGCTCGTCGGTCGTCGGGTGCTCGACCACGACCTCCGCGCCCGGGCGGTGGATCTCGAGCGCGTCGCCGGGCCCCGGATGGAACGGGTTGGCGACGTGCAGGCGGCCGCCGTCGCCCAGGATCCGCGTGAACGTGTCGTAGGCCCGCTGCAGCCCGCAGGTCAGCGTGAGCCGCCGATCGCCGTGGGAGACGAACCCGGCCGCGTCCACCTCGACCTCGTTCCCCCACACCGCGTCGACGCCGACCGGGCCGTCGGCCGGCCCGAGCAGCTCGTGCCCGAGGCGGATCGGGTAGCAGCCGACGTCGGCCAGCGCGCCGCCGCCGAGCTCGGCCGAGAGCCGGATGTCCTGCTCGCGGCCCAGCCGGAAGTGGAAGGCGCTGTCGATCTCCACCGGCGCGCCGATGGCCCCGTCGGCGAGCAGCTCGACGATCCGCTGGTGCTGGGCGTGGAAGGGGAAGACGAAGGCCTCCCACAGATGCCGTCCGCGCGCCGCCGCGAGGACGCGGTCGGTGTCCGCCACGCGCGCGGTCAGCGGCTTCTCGCACAGCACCGCCAGCCCGGCCTCGAGCGCCGCGATGGTCCACGCGGCGTGATGGCTGTTCGGCAGCGCGATGTACACCGCATCGACCTCGCCGGACTCCAGCAACTCGCGGTAGCCGGCGCTGACGCCGTCGACGCCCTCGCGGGCGGCGAATGCTTCCCCCCGTGCCCGGTCACGGCTGGCCACCAGCGCCGCCCGTCCGTCCCCCGCCTCTCGCAACCCGGGCATGAACTGCGCGCGCGCGATCGATGCCGCCCCCAGAATCCCCCAGCGGACCTGCCGGCTTGCCGCCGCTTCCATCGGTTCTCCTTGTCGACAATCGACCAGCGCGCCACCCTACTAAGCCGGAGGCCCGGAGCGCGGACCGGGCTCACGCCCGGCGCTCGAGACGTGCACGAAGAACAGGCGCGCGGACAGCTCGCCGC
>JAICUS010000255.1 GCA_025935735.1 Solirubrobacteraceae bacterium
ACAAACCCGACAAGCGGCCCCCCGGCTGGCGCGTTCGCGCTCATCGCGGCGCCCGGAGGGACCGCCGCCCTACCCAGCAGCAGTTCGCCGGGCCCGGCAAGCGGGGGCGAAGTCGTCCGCTCACCCGCCTAGTGTCAGCGTGACCATGCCGCGCGCGCCCGCCACCGTCTTCGTCTGCTCCGCCTGCGGCGCCGAGTCGGCCAAGTGGCGCGGGCAGTGCGCGGACTGCGGGGAATGGAACACGCTGGCCGAGGAGGCCCGCGCGTCCGCGGCGCGCGGCCCGGCCGCGAGGAACGGCGCGCGGGCGGCCGCCGCGAAGCCCGTCGCGCTCGCGCACGTCGAGGCGCCGCGCTACGCGCGCCACATGACCGGCATCAACGAGCTCGACCGGGTCTTGGGCGGCGGCATCGTGCCCGGCTCGCTCGTGCTGCTGGGCGGCTCTCCCGGCATCGGCAAGTCGACGCTCACCTCGATGGCGCTGGGGAACCTCCAGGGCGCGGGGCGCAAGACGCTCTACGTGTCCGGCGAGGAGTCCGCGGCCCAGATCCGGCTGCGGGCCGAGCGGCTGCCCGGCGCGGCGCTGCAGGTGCCGGTGCTGGCGGAGACCGACCTGGACACGGTGCTGGCCACGCTCGACGCGGAGCGGCCCGAGGTGTGCGTGGTCGACTCGGTGCAGACGCTGCACGCCCAGGACCTCACCGGCGCCGCGGGCAGCGTCGGCCAGGTGCGGGAGGTCGCCGACCGCATCACGCGGCTGGCCAAGCAGCGCGACATCGCGGTCATCCTCGTCGGCCACGTGACCAAGGAGGGCGCGCTCGCCGGTCCCCGTGTCCTTGAGCACCTGGTCGACTGCGTGCTGCAGTTCGAGGGCGAGCGGGAACGGACCTATCGCACGCTGCGGGCGCTGAAGAACCGCTTCGGCTCGACCAACGACGTCGGCGTCTTCGAGATGCGCGAGGGCGGCCTCGTGGAGGTCCAGGACGCGTCCGCGCGGTTCGTGGGTGAGGCCACGCGGGCACCCGGGAGCGTGGTCCTGGCCGCCATGGAGGGCTCGCGGCCGCTGCTGGTCGAGGTCCAGGCGCTGGTCAGCCCGTCCGAGCTCGTGCCGCCGCGGCGCGTGGTCAACGGGATCGATCGCAACCGGCTCGCGCTCGTGCTCGCCGTTCTCGGCCGCCACGCCGGGATCGGCGCCGGCAGCGCGGACGTGTTCGTAAATGTCGCGGGCGGCGTGCGGGTGGAGGAGCCGGGCGCGGACCTCGCCGTGGCCCTCGCGGTGGCCGGCGCGGTCAAGAACGTGACCCTGGGGCAGTCCGAACAGGCGCCGCTGGCCTGCTTCGGGGAGATCGGGCTGACCGGTGAGCTGCGGGCCGTCGCCCATGCCGACAGACGGCTCGCGGAGGCCCGCAAGTTCGGCCTGGACCCCGTGCTGCAGCCGGGTCCGGAGACGCCGACGCTGCGCGCGGCGGTGCGGGCGGCGCTCACTGCACCACCTTCCCGCCTAGCAGCCTGAAGCGCTTTCGTCAAGCCCCATTTTTGGCTCCATAGCTGGGCTTTCGCATCGTAAACGGGGCTTAAGCAACTGCTAGAATCTCTACGTGATGCAGCCGCGATCAGGTGAAGAGCTCACTGAGCTCGAAGCGCGGCAAGAGCCCCGGTTGGTCAAAGCGCTGGAGATGGTCGCGCCCGGCACCGCGTTGCGGGAAGGGATCGACAACATCGTCCATGCGCGGACCGGCGGGCTGATCGTCATAGGCGATCCCGACGAGCTTGCGTTCCTGTTCTCCGGAGGGATCCGGCTGGACATCGACTACACGCCGGCGCTCGTCTACCAGCTGGCGAAGATGGACGGCGCGATCGCGCTGAACGCGAACGCCACCAAGATCGCCTGGTGCAACGTCCAGCTGATGCCGGATCCGACCATCCTGACGTCGGAGACCGGCACGCGTCATCGCACAGCCGAGCGCATCTCCAAGCAGACGGACGCGCTGGTCATCGCCGTCTCCCAGCGGCGCGACGTCGTCTCGCTCTACGTCGACGGCGCGAAGTACATCCTGGAGGAGATCCCCGCGGTCCTGGCCAAGGCCAACCAGGCGCTGGCCACGCTGGACAAGTACCGCAGCCGGCTCGACCAGGTCTCCACGCGGCTGACCGCGCTCGAGTTCGAGGGCGGCGTGACGCTGCACGACGTGCTCACCGTGCTCCAGCGGGCCGAGCTGGTGACCCGCATGGCGGTGGAGATCGAGCGCTACATCGTCGAGCTGGGCAACGAGGGCCGGCTCATCGAGATGCAGCTCGAGGAGACCATGGTCGGCGTGGCCGGCGACAAGGCCGCGCTGCTGCACGACTACCTGGCCGAGCCCGTGGACGACGCGTTCGCCATCGCGCTGGACGGCGTCGCCCGGCTCCCGCACCAGGACCTGCTCGACTTCGGGCGCCTGGCCGAGCTGCTCGGCTACGACCGCAAGGTCAACACGCTCGACTATCCCGTCTCGCCCCGCGGCTACCGCATCCTCGGCCGCATCCCACGGCTGCCCAAGCTCGTGGTGCAGAACATCGTCCGCGAGTTCCGCGGGCTGGACGAGATCCTCGCCGCCACCGACCCCGAGTTGGAGGCGGTCGAGGGCGTGGGGGAGATCCGGGCGAAGGACATCCGGGAGGGCCTTCGCCGCCTGCAGGAGATCAACCTCGTCGATCGCTACCTGCAGACCTGATTTGACACCGTCGTACGGTCCGGCAGACGGACCCTGAAGAAGGAGGACACGATTCCCGAGACAGCCATTGAGATCGAGGACCTCGAGATCGAGCGAGAGATCGTCAACATCGATTTCGAGATCGGCGACAACGTGGTCTACCCCCATCACGGGGCCGGCCAGGTGGTCAAGAAGGAGGAGAAGAACATCCTCGGCGAGGTGCGCGAGTACCTCACGATCAAGATCCTCCACAACGACATGACGGTCATGGTCCCGTGCCAGAACGCCGGCAAGGCCGGCCTGCGGCGCGTGATCGACCCCGAGACGGTCAAGAAGGTGCTGGCCGTGCTGGCCGACGACGTCTCGGAGATGCCCAAGAACTGGAACCGGCGCTTCAAGCACAACCGGGACAAGATCAAGACCGGCGACATCTATGAGCTCGCCGAGGTCGTGCGCAACCTCGCCGTGCGTGAACAGGACAAGGGCCTGTCCACCGGCGAGAAGCAGATGTACACCCGGGCCAAGAAGATCCTCGCCTCCGAGATGATGTACGCGCTGGAGAAGTCCGAGGACGAGGCCGAGGCGTACCTGGACGAGATCCTCTCGCGCTCCTCGGAACAGCTCGCGGGAGCGGCGACCGACTGAGCCGCTCAGGCCCCTCCTGACTGAAGGCCCCGACGCAGCGCCTGCCTGAGATGGCCGGTACGTCGGGGCCTGCCGCGCTTCTGCTGGCCGCCGGGAGCGGCGAGCGGCTGGGGGTGGGCCGTCCGAAGGCGTTCGTCGAGCTGGCGGGGCGCCCGATGCTCGAGTGGTCGCTCGTCGCGCTTGCCGCGGCGGGTGTGACCGACATCGTGGTCGCCCTGCCGCCCGGCGTCGCGGCGCCCGCGGGCGTGCGCGGCGTGCCGGGGGGCGCGTCGCGCTCGGCCTCCGTGCGGGCGGCGCTGGCCGAGGTGTCCGCGGACGTGGTGCTCGTGCACGACGCCGCCCGGCCGCTGGTCACCCCGGACGTGTTCGCCCGGGTGGCCGACGCGCTGGCCGACGCGGACTGCGCGATCGCCGCGGCGCGCGTGGCCGACACGGTCAAGGAAGCCGATTCCTCGGGCGCGGTCGTCGCCACGCTCGACCGCTCGCGGCTGTGGGCGGTGCAGACCCCGCAGGCGTTCCGGCGGGACGTGCTGGCGCGGGCGCTGGACGTCTCTGACGACGTGCTCGCCCGGGCGACCGACGACGCCTGGCTGGTCGAGCGCGCGGGCGGCTCCGTGCGCGTGGTCGAGACGTCGCCGGCGAACTTCAAGGTGACCACGCCGCACGATCTGCGCGTGGCCGAGATGCTTCTGCGCGAGCGATGCTGACCGACTACCACGTCCACCTGCGCCCCGACGAGGACGGCACGCCCGCCGCGCGCTACTTCACCGCGGCCAACGCCGAGCGCTACCGCGAGGCGGCGGCCGAGCGGGGGATCGAGGAGCTCGGGGTGGCCGAGCACGTGCACCGCTTCACCGCGGCGCTCGACGTCTGGCAGCACCCGTTCTGGCGCCGCGAGGCCCGCGACGACCTCGACGACTACGTCACCTTCGTGCGCGAGGAGACCGACCTGCGGCTCGGCATCGAGGCCGACTTCGTGCCCGGCCGGGAGGACCGGATGGCCTCGCTGCTGGAGCAGCACGAGTGGGACTACGTCGTCGGCTCGGTGCACTTCCTGGGCGACTTCGCGGTCGACTGGGACGACGAGGAGATCGACATCTGGCGCCGCGAGTCCTCGCCCGAGCGCGTGTGGAAGCGCTACTTCGACGCCGTGCGCGCGTCGGCTCTGAGCGGGCTCTACGACATCATCGGCCACCCGGACCTGGTCAAGATCTGGGGCTCCGGCCGCCCGCTGCCCGACACCGACCTGCGCCGCTACTACGAGCCGGCCGTCGAGGCGATGCTCGACGCCGGCGTGGCCATGGAGGTGTCCACGGCGGGGCTGCGCAAGCCGGTGGCCGAGATCTACCCGGCGCGGGCGATGCTGGAGATGGCGGTCGACGCGAAGCTGCCCATCGCGCTGTCCAGCGACGCGCACCTGCCCACGCAGGTCGGCCTCGGCTACGAGCAGGCGGTGTCGCTGCTGACCGACTGCGGCGTGCGCGAGATCTGCGTCTTCGAGCGCCGGGCGCGCCGCCTGGAGCCGCTCGGGTGACCGTCCGGACCGGCTTGGGCGTCGACACGCACCGCTTCGCGGAGGCGCGCCGGCTCGTGCTGGGCGGCGTGGAGATCCCCCACGACCGCGGGCTGGCCGGCCACTCCGACGCCGACGTGCTCGCCCACGCGATCACCGACGCGATCCTCGGCGCCGCCGGGCTGGGCGACATCGGCGAGCACTTCCCGGACACCGATCCGCGCTGGGAGGGCGCCGACTCGATCCCGCTGCTGCGCGAGGCCGTGCTGCTCGCCCGGCAGGCCGGCTGGGCCGTCACCCACATCGACGCGACCGTCATGCTCGAGCGCCCGAAGCTCGCCCCATTCCGGGCGGCGATGCGCGAACGGCTCGCGGACGCCACCGGCGCCACGGTGAGCGTCAAGGCCACGACCGGCGAGGGGATGGGCTTCGTGGGCCGCGAGGAGGGCGTCGCCGCGCTCGCCGTCGCGACGCTCGAGCGCCCGTGACCGCGACGTGGACGGCGGCGAGCGTCGAGGCGCTCGCGCCGGACGCGGCGTCGGTGGTGGCGGCGCGGCGGCTGGCCCGGCCCGGGCCGTGGTCGGAGACGGGCCGCGACGGGCGGGCGGTGTGGGGGTTGTGCAAGGGCAGCGGCGCGCGGCCGTACCAGACGCAGGCGGACCTGTCCACGCCCGCGTGGAAGTGCTCGTGCCCGAGCCGGAAGGCGCCGTGCAAGCACGCGCTGGCGCTCCTGCTGCTGTACGCGGGCGGCGGCGTGCCGGCGGGCGAGCCGCCGGAGTGGGTGGAGGAGTGGCTCGAGGCGCGCGAGAAACGTGCGGCGACGCGCCCGGCGCCCGGCGAGCCCGTCCGCGACCCGGAGGCCGCCGCCCGCCGGGCGGCGGAGCGCGAGGCGCGGATGGCCGCGGGCGTGGACGACCTGCGGCGCTGGCTGCGCGACGCCGTGCGCGGCGGCCTGGGCGCCGAGCGGCTGCGCGGCTGGGCGGAGTGGGACGCGTTCGCCGCCCGCCTCGTCGACGCGCAGGTGCCCGGCGCGGCCTCGCGGCTACGGGGGCTCGGCAGCGTGGCCGCCGGCCGGCGCGACGACTGGCCCGCCCGGCTGCTCGAGGGCCTCGGGCTGCTGCACCTGCTGTGCGAGGCCCACGACCACGCCGCCGGCCCGCTCCGCGACGACGTCCGCGCGCTGCTCGGCCGGCCGGTGCCCCGCGACGACGTCCTCGCCGGCGAGCACGTGCAGGACCGCTGGGCCGTCCTCGCCCGGATCGCCATCGAGCAGGAGCGCCTCAGCGTCCAGCGCACTTGGCTCTGGGGCACCGCCACCGGCCGCCCGGCCCTGCTGCTCGACTTCTGGGTGGGCGGGGTCGGATCCCCCCTCGAGCCGCGCCCACCCGCGGGCACGCTGATCGACGCCGAGCTCGCCTTCCACCCGAGCGCCACGCCCCTCCGCGCGCTGCCGGCCTCCGAGTTCCGGATGCTCGGCGCGGCCGCAGCGCCGGCGGCCGGCGGCGGCGTCTCGGGGGCACTCGAGGCCGCGGCGGGCGCGCTGGCCGCGAACCCGTGGCTCGACGAGTGGCCGGTGGCGCTGGCCGAGGCGGTCGTGGATGGACCCGAGCCGTGGGCGGTGAGCGCGGTTGACGGCTCGCTGGCGCTCGGCGGTGCCGAGGAGGGGCTGTGGCGGCTGCTGGCGTTCGGCGGTGGGCGGCCGGTGACCGTGTTCGGGCTGTGGAACGGGGCGGCGCTCGTGCCGCTGGCCGCGGGTGACGAGGCGCGGCTGGTGGCGGCGTGAGCTGGGACGAGCTGGTGGCGGCGGCGCTGGTGGGCACCGAGCGGCGGCCGGTGGAGCCGGACGCGCCGCCCGGGGCGCCGGCGGCGCTCGGCGCGGTGCTGCGCGACCGGGGCGAGGACGGGCTGCTGGCCGCCGCGGCCGCGTGGACCGTCGCGCGGCGGGCCGGGGCGGTGCCGGAGGCGCGCCGGGAGGTCGAGCCGGCGCCCGCGGACCCGCGACCGCTGTGCAGTCCCGCCGCCGGGGCGCGGCTCGAAGGCCTGCTCGACGAAGGCGACGACGCGCTCGTCGAGGAATGGCTCGAGCTGTCCGACGACCGCGGCCTCAAACCGCCGCCCGAGCTCATCCCTGCGCTGCTGGACGGCGCGATCGGCGACCCGGACCGGCAGCGGCTCGCCGTCGCCGCCGCCGGAGCGCTCGGCCCCTGGCTCGCCGCCCGCAACCCGCGCTGGAGCTTCGTGCCCGGCGCCGACGATCCCGCGCAGGTGTGGGAGCGCGGCGAGCCGGCGGCGCGGCGCCTGCTGCTGACCCGGCTGCGGCTCACCGATCCGGCGGCCGGCCGCACGCTGCTGGAGCGCACCCTGGCGAGCGAGACGGCCGAGGACCGGGTGGCGTTCGTAAACGCGCTCGGGGCCGGGCTGGGCGACGACGACGAGCCGCTGCTGGAGCACGTCCTCGACGACCGCCGCCAGGAGGTCCGCGCGGCCGCGGCCGACCTGCTGGCCCGGCTGCCGCGGTCGCGCTTCGCCGCGCGGATGGCGCAGCGGGCCGCAAAGCTGCTCACGCGGGCGGGCGAGGCGCTCGTCGTGACGCTGCCCGGCGAGCCGGATGCCGCCGCCCGGCGTGACGGCGTCCCGCGCCGCGGCCGACGCAGCGACGCGCTGGCCCACATCCTCGCCCGCGCCCCGCTGGCCGCGTGGCCGCAGGAGATCCTCGCGCTTCCGGTCGCCGACGACTTCGCCGAGCTGGTGCACGGCGCGCTCGCAACCGCGGCGCTCGACCAGCGCAACGCGGAATGGGCGAGAGCGCTGTGGCCGCGCGAGCCGGTGCTGCTGAGCGTGCTGCCGAAGGAGGAGCGCGAGCGGCTCGCCGCGACGCTGCCGCTCGACCAGCTCGCCGGGGTGCCGGCGCCGTGGGGCGCCGAGCTGTCGCGCGCGGTCGTGGCGCAGCTCGCCGCGAACCGCCCGCCGGCGTGGCTGCGCTACGCGCTCGATCCCTCCGTCCTACCCGAGCTGGAGCCGCTGATCGAGACCGGCGGCGCCCCGATCGTCCGGCTGTGCGACGTCCTGGCGACCCGGGCTGCCATGCTGCGCGAGCTGTCGTGACCGCGCAGACGGAACTCCTGCGACCCCACGCCGAGCAGGCCTTCGCGGCCGAGCTCGCGGCGCTGGAGCGCGCCGACGACCGCCCGCGCCCGCCTCAGTGGCGGCTCAGCCCGTGGGCGGTGACCACGTACATCCTCGGCGGCGAGGCCGACGGCACCACCATCACGCCGAAGTACGTCGGCCGCCGCCGCCTGGTCGAGCTCGCCGTGGC
>JAICUS010000686.1 GCA_025935735.1 Solirubrobacteraceae bacterium
CACGGAGCGCTCGAGCACGTAGACGCCCGCCGAGATGTTGCGGGTGTCGACCTGGTCGGGCGCGGGCTTCTCGACGAACCCCGTCACGGCGCCGCCGCCGTCGGTCCGCACGAGCCCGTACGCGCTCGGATCCTCGACGGGGTACAGCCCGAGCGTCGCGCGCGCGCCGGTGGCCTCGTGCGCGGCGAGCTGTGCGGTGACGTCGATGTCGGTCAGGACGTCGCCGTTGAGCATCAGGAAGCGCTCGTCGAGCAGCGCCTCGGCGTGCTTCAACGCGCCCCCGGTGCCGAGCGGCTGCGGCTCCTCGACGTAGCGCAGCCGCACCCCGTGCGCGGCGCCGTCGCCGAGCACGTCGCGCACCCCGCTCGCCAGGTGCCCGCACGACATGATCACGTCGTCGACGCCGTGGCCGCGCAGCCAGTCGAGCATGTAGACGATGAACGGCCGGTCGACCAGCGCGACCACCGGCTTGGGCACGGTCGAGGTCAGCGGGCGCAGGCGGGTGCCCTCCCCGCCCGCCAGGATCAGCGCCTGCATCAGCCGGCGGCGTAGAGTGGACTGCGCGCCGCGGAGCGCCCGACCCCTTCGTAGACCAGGCCGGCGTCGCGCGCCGCGGCCGGGTCGAACAGGTTGCGCCCGTCGATCAGCACGTTGCCGCGCATCGCGCGCGCCACCTCGCCGAGGTCGAGCCCGGCGAACTCCGGCCACTCGGTGACCAGCACGACCGCGTCGGCGCCCTCGACGACCGCCTCCGCCGAGTCCTTGAAGTCCACGCCGCGGATCATCGCCCGCGCCTCGTCCATGGCGATCGGGTCATACACCCGCACCCGCGCGCCGGCCGCGTACAGCCGCGCCGACAGCACCAGCGACGACGCCTCGCGCATGTCGTCGGTGTTGGGCTTGAACGCCAGCCCGAGCAGCCCGATCTCCCGATCCACCAACGAGCCCAGATGCTTCTCCAACTTGGCGATCACCCGCCGCTTCTGCAACTCGTTGACCTCGACCACCGCATTGAGCAACTGAAAGTGATAACCCGAATTGCCCGCCAACTGCTTCAACGCCGTCACGTCCTTGGGAAAGCACGAGCCGCCGAACCCGATCCCCGCCTGCAAGAACTTCGGCCCGATCCGCGCGTCGAGGCCCATCCCGCGCGCCACCTCGACGACGTCCGCGCCCGTCTCCTCGCACACGTTGGCGATCTCGTTGATGAACGAGATCTTCGTGGCCAGGAACGCGTTGGACGCGAGCTTGACCATCTCCGCGCTCTTGACGTCGGTGCGCACCAGCGCCGCGTCCAGCGGCGCGTAGAGCTCCACCACCGCGTCGCCCGCCCAGTCGCCCTCGTCGCCCACCACCACGCGATCGGGCTCCAGGAAGTCCTTGATCGCCGAGCCCTCCTTCAAGAACTCCGGGCAGGCCACATACGAGAACCCCTTGCCCTGCTCGGCCAGCCGCCGCCGGATCGCCTCGCCGGTGCCCACCGGCACCGTGGACTTCATCACCAGCGCGTGCCGGTCGGACGCCGGCATCGCGTCGACCACCGCGTGCACCGCCGACAGGTCCGCGTCGCCCGAGTACAGCGACGGCGTCCCCACGGCCACGAACAGCAGCCGCGCGTTGGCCACCGCGTCCGCCAGGTCCGTGGAGAAGTGCATCCGCGCGCGGTGCTCGGCCACCAGCTCCGCCAGGCCCGGCTCATAGATCGGCATCCGGCCCTCGCGCAGCCCCGCGATCTTCTCCGCGTCGATGTCGATGCAGTAGACCTCGCTGCCGAGCTCGGCGAACCCCGCCGCGGTGACGAGGCCGACATAGCCCGTGCCGATGACGCCGATCGGTTCCCGGTTCGTGCTGCCCATGAGCGGCGAACCAGGTTAGTGCCTGATGCGCCGCAGCGAGGACGCTATGCCGATCAGCTGGCGGTTGGAGATCGCCTGGTCGAGCGTGTTGGTCACCCAGTAGGCGGCCTTGCGGGTGCGCCAGCCGACGAGCCGCAGGTGCGCGCCGTCGTAGTAGAGCAGCAGCTTGCGCGAGCCCACCCGGCGCACGCTGTCGGGGTCGTCGAGGATCGGCGGGTAGCGCCAGCCGAGCCCCTGCACGCCGTAGTACTCGCCGTAGGCGCCGCCGTAGAGCACGAGCCGGTACGCCTTGTGCGCCTTGCCGGCCTCGTCGCGGATCCTGTAGATCCGCGGGTTGTTGGTGGTGTAGCTCGAGCCCGTCTTGCGCAGCGTCGGGTAGTAGAAGCCGAAGCCGAGGTGGCCCTGGGTCTCGGCCGGCACCGCCATGTTCTCGCCCTCCACGCCGGCCTGCTCGAGCCCGGCGATCGCGGACGGCTTGTTGTGATGGTGCGAGAGCTTGCGCAGCTTGCGGTCGGCCTGCGTGGGCGTCGAGGTCGCGGCCGGCTTGGCGGACCCCGTGCCGCTCATGAACTCCTCGACGGTCTGCTTGAGCTGCGACTTGCGGTAGTAGAGGAACGTGTTGACCGACGGGTCGCGGCTCTCCAGCGCGGGGAAGCGCACCTGGTTGACCGGCGCGTGCGCGTTCATCATGTAGACGCCCATCTCGAGCAGCCCGATGATGTTCGAGGCCGACAGGAAGGACTTGTCGACCTCGAAGTAGCGGCCGAAGATCCGCGCGAGCTTCTTGCGCTTGCCGAAGTCCAGCAGCTCGCGCACGTTGTCCTGGTGGGAGATCTGGCGCAGGAAGTCCTGCTGGCGCGAGGCGCGGAAGAAGTCGTTGTCGCCGTGGCGGTAGCGGACGTAGTCCAGCGCGTCCCGGCCCTTGAGCTTCTGGTAGCCCGGCTGGATGTCGATCGTCGCGTAGCCCTGCCCCGGCCCGGCGGTCGAGTTGTCGTTGTAGTA
>JAICUS010000301.1 GCA_025935735.1 Solirubrobacteraceae bacterium
ACGAACGTGGCCACGAGCCCGGGGGCGGCGGCCGGCAGCACGATGCGCAGGAACGCGCCGAGCTGCGAGCAGCCGTCGACCATCGCCGCCTCCTCGAGGTCCCGCGGGATCGCGGCGAAGAAATAGCGCATGAAGTAGATCGCCACGGGCGTGAAGAACGCCGTGTAGACGAGGATCATCCCCACCCGCGTGTCGTACAGGTGCACCGGCGTGTTGTTCTGCAGCCAGATGAAGCCGATGAACGTGGGCAGCAGGAACATCGAGCCGGGGACCAGCTGCGTGCCCACCACGGCCAGGGACAGCGGCCGCGCCCCACGGAAGCGGAAGCGGGCGAGCGCGTAGCCGGCGCAGCTCGCCAGCGCGGTGGCGGCGGCCGCGGCGACCGTGCAGATGATCGCGCTGTTGACGAAGTAGCGGCCGAAGTCGACCGTCGACCACATCTGCGTGAACGCCTTGAAGGTGGGGTGCAGCAGGTCGTAGGCGCCGTTGGACAGCTGGCCGTCGGTCTGCAGCGAGGAGGCGACGAGCCACCCCACGGGCGCGAGCATCGCCAGCAGGACGAGCCAGGTCAGCGCGTCCAGGCCGAGGTTGGCGAGGCGGCGGGTGCTCATGCGACCTCCAGATCGCGACGGAAGGCGCGGTACCAGATCAGCACCCAGACGAACATCAGCGCCATCAGGAGCGTCGAGGCGGCGGCGCCGAAGCCGAACAGGTTGTTCGAGAAGGACTGCCGATAGATGAGGGTCATCATCAGGTCGGCGTCCGGCCCCGGGTTGGTCCCGAGCATGATCTCGGGGATGGCGAACTGGTAGGCCGCGTAGATGACGCTGAACAGCAGCTGCACGGCGATCAGCGGGCGCAGCAGCGGCAGCGTGATGTAGCGGAAGCGGCGCAGCGGGCCGGCGCCGTCGATCGCCGCCGCCTCGTGCAGCTCGGTCGGCATCGCCTGCAGGCCGGCCAGGAAGATCAGCATGGCGAACGGCAGCCCGCGCCAGACGGACGGGATGACGATCGCCCACATCGTGTTCGGGCCGAGCAGCCAGATCGGCCGGTGCCCGAGGATGCCCGTGTAATCGACGAGGATCTTGTTCACAATCCCGACGTCGCTCTGCCACATGAACTGCCAGAGCACGGCGACGACGAAGCTCGGGACGATCCATGGCGTGAGCATCAGCGTGCGCACGAGCTTCTGCCCGCGCATCGGGCGGTTCAGCAGCAGCGCGACCGCCATCCCGCCGCACAGCGTCAATCCGACGGTCCAGAACGTGTAGACCGCGGTGTTCTGCACGGCGCCGAAGAACCCGTCGCGCAGCGGGTTGCCCGCGTCGAACAGGATCGAGCGGTAGTTGTCCAATCCTGCCCACGGTGCTGCGAACAATCTTGCGAACGTGAACGTGTTCAGGTTCTTGAACGAGAGCAGGAACCCGCCGGCCGTCGGCAGCAGGTGCACGACGACCATGAACGCGACGGCCGGCGCGATCAGCGCATAGGCCAGCCGGTTGCGCGAGCGGCGGCGGCGCCGCCGGGGCGGCCGCGCATCTCGCGGGGAGATGCGCGGCGCCTCGGAGGGGGGAGCGATGGCGGTGTCTGGCGGCACGCGCTCAGCCGGTCTGCGCGAGCAGCCCGTCCGCCTCCTTGGCGGCGGCGTCGAGCTGGGACTTCACCGTGGCGGCGCTGAACGAGCCGTCACCGGCGCCCGCCGCGTCGTCGAGGATGTTGCCGAAGCGCGTCTTGTAGGCGTTCTCGATCTGCGCCCACTGCGGGATCGGCGCGTACGTGCGGCCGTTCTGGATGGCCTTGTAGAACGCCTCGTGGTTCGGGTCGGACTGCCCGACCTGCTGCTGCGGGTCCAGCCGCGACGGGAACATCCCCAGCAGGCCCGCGTAGTCCTTCTGGGTCTGGTCCTGCGAGAGGTACTTGACCAGCGCCCAGGCCTCGTTCGGGTGCTTGGTGTTCTTGAAGACCATCAGGTCAGAGCCGCCGATGAACGTGTAGGCCTTGCCGTCGGGCCCGATCGGCATCGGCGCCACGCCGACGTTCTTGCGGGCCACCGGGCTCCACGTGTCGTCGTCGGCGCGCGGGATCGAGCCGAGCACCCACGGACCGCCGATCCACACGGCGAGCCGGCCGCCCTTGAACTGGTTCTCCACCTGCGTGCCGTCGCGCTCGAGCTGGCTCTTGTCGAACAGCCCGGCCTGGATGAGCCCGGTCATGAACTCCACGCCCTGCTGGGCCTGGGGCGAGTTGATCGTCGAGGTCTTGGCGTTGCCGGAGAGCTCGGCGCCGCCGTTGTCCCACACGAACGGCATCACGTTGTGGACGAGATCGAACGCCTTCTGGCCGGGCGCGCCGAACGGCTGGATCGGCTTGCCGTCGATCGACGGGACCTTGTCCTTGATCGTCTGGAGCGTCTGCTTGAAGTGGTCCAGCGTGTCGAACGCCGTGGCGGGGTCGATGCCGGCCTTCGCCAGGACGTCCTTGCGGTAGTAGATCGAGCGGGCCTCGGTGAACCACGGGATGGCCCACGTGCCGTCCTGGCCCTCGAGCTTGGTGGTGTTCCAGATGCCCGGCGCGTAGGCGCCGGACCCGCCGATCTCGCTCACGTGGCTCGAGAGGTCCTCGAAGCCGCCGAGCGCGGCGAAGAACGGCACCTGCGTGGTGCCGGCCTGGGTGATGTCCGGGCCCGAGCCCGACACCGCGGCGTTGCGGATGCGGTCGAACTGGACGTCCCAGCCGACCTCCTGCACGTTGACCTTGACGCCGGTCTTCGCCGTGAACGGCGCGATCAGCTTCTCCAGGTCCGGCACCGGCTTGGGCGAGTTGGGCATCGTCCACAGCGTCAGCGTGACGCCGCGCTGGAGCTTTGCGGAGCCGCCGCTGGCGGCCTGCTTGCCCGATGAGTTGCCTGAGTCCGAGCCGCCGCAGGCCGCAACGGCCAGGGCGAGGACTGACGCGACCGCCGCCGGGACGACCGCGAACCTATTGCGCACGACTTTCTCCTCCGTGGAATGGGAACAAAAACGTTTTTGCTGGCGGCGAAACGAACGGGGCGGGGACGGTCAGGCGCGTCACCTCCTAGGCGGGGGCGGTGGAGCCGCGGACGAGCAGCTCGACGGGGAGGGAGAGCAGCGGCGGGCGGTCGTGGTCGCCGTTGATCCGGGCGGCCAGCGCCTCGCCCGCCGCGGCGCCGAGGCCGAGCTTGTCCTGGCGCAGGGTGGTCAGGGGAGGATTCAGGTGTCCGGCGAGCTGGATGTCGTCGAAGCCGACGATCGAGATGTCGTCGGGGACCCGCAGGCCCGCCTCGGCCACCGCCCGGATGGCCCCGATGGCCATCATGTCGGCGGCGGCGAAGATCGCGGTGGGGGGCTCGGGCAGGGCGAGGAGCCGGACCGTGCACTCGCGGCCGCTCTCGGCGTAGAAGTCGCCGTAGGCCACGTACTCGTCCCGGTAGGCGAGGCCCGCGTCCTGCATCCCCTCGCGGTAGCCGCGCAGGCGGTCGCGCCCCGGCCGCGACTCGAGCATCCCGGTGATCGTGGCGATCCTCCGGTGCCCGAGCGCGTGCAGGTGCGCGACCGCGGCGCGTGCGCCGGCCTCATTGTCCGACATGACGGTCTCGGCGGCGGGGCCCTCGAGATCCATGTCGATGCCGACACACGGCAGGCCGGCGCGGACCAGGCGCCGGACCTCCGGGTCGTCCGGGGTGAGGCCGATCAGCGCCACGCCGTCGACGGCATGGTGGCGGGCGCGCTTGAGAAACGAGTGCGGTCCGTAGCCATTCCCGGGCCGCTCGCTGGCAAAGAGCAAGAGGTCGAAGCCTTCCGTGCCGACGCGCTGCTTGAGCCCGCCGAGCACCTCGTGGAAGAACGGGTGCTGCAGGTCGGGGTGACCCTCGCCCGTCTCCAGGAACACGCCGATGACGTGCGAGCGCTGGGTGACCAGGCTGCGCGCGGCCGCCGCCGGCGTGTAGTCCAGCTCGCGGGCCAGGCGGGCGATCCGCTCACGGGTCTCCGGGCGCACGTCGGCATAGCCGTTCAGTGCGCGCGAAACCGTGCCGACGGACACGCCGCTGAGCCGCGCGAGCTCGCGGATAGTGACTCGCTCCTCCATCTCCGAAAACGGTTTTGGAACCGTGGTCCGGCAGTATGCACAGGCGACCCCGGGAGGTCAAGGGCACACCGCGACGAAATTGCGAGGTGGCATGGCGAGCATCGGGGAGCTGCGCGAAGGGCCGCTGCACCGGGCGCTGAAGGACCGGCTCGCGCGGCCGGGCGACCGGGCCGAGGTGCGGGTCGAGGGGTTCGTCATCGACCTCGTGCGCGCGGACGGCGAGCTCGTGGAGATCCAGACCGGCGGGTTCGCCCCGCTGCGGGCCAAGCTCGACGCGCTGCTCGACCGTCACCGGATGCGGATCGTCCACCCCGTGCCGGCGCGGCGGCGCGTGGTGCGCGTGGACGCCGGCGGCGAGGTGCTCTCTGCGCGCGCGTCGCCGCTGCACCCAACGACTACTGCGATCTTCGAGCGCCTCGTCTCCTTCCCCACCCTGCTCTCGCACCCGCACCTGACGGTCGAGGTGCTGCTGTGCGCCGAGGACCACGTGCGCGCGCCGGCGCCCGTGCGCGGCCGGCGGTTCACGCGGGATCCGGGGGAGCGGCGGCTGGTCGAGGTGCTCTCGCGCGTCGAGTTGTCCGGCGCCTCTGACCTGGCCGCGCTGGTGGCGCTGCCGGGCGGCGAGTTCACCACCCGCGAGCTTGCCTCGGCGATGGGCGTGCCGCTCCCGCTCGCTCAGAAGGCCGCGCACTGCCTGCGGGCTCTGTGTGTGCTCGAGCCGGCCGGCCGCCGTGGGCGCGCGCCGGTGCACCGTGTCGCGTGACGGCGTGGCGGGCTTGGCGAACGGCTGGCTGGGTAGGGGGGTGGTCCCTTTGGGCGGAGACTTGGCACAGAATTGGCACAGTCCTCCGCGGTTTCGTGCGGACTTTCGTGCCACGGTCACGGGGTGGGTCACAGGACTTTCGCCCAGGGCAAGTTTCGTGACCCACCCGACGTTCGCATCGCCGCGGTCGCGAACGGCCAGCACGGGCTGATCACGATCGGCCAGCTCCGCGAGGCCGGCCTCGACGACCCCGCGGTGTGGCGTCGCGTCCGCGCCGGGCGGCTGCACCGGGTCACGCGCGGGGTCTATGCGGTCGGCCATGCGAGCCTGTCACAGGAGGGACGATGGCTCGCGGCGGTGCTCGACGCCGGAGAGGGCGCCGCGCTGAGCCACCTCGCGGCGGCCAAGCTATGGGAGATCTGGCGACGTCGCGTCGCCAGGGTCGACGTGGTGAGCCCACGCCGGAGCCGCCTTCCCTACGTGCATAGAACCCGGCGCCTCGGCCCGCGCGACATCACGAAGCGCCACGGCATTCCGGTCACGACCGTCGCGCGCACCCTGGTCGACCTCACCGACGTCCTGACCGCCGAGCAGCTGGCGAACGTGATCCACGAGGCGGCGTTCCGGCAGCGGTTCAGCGAACCGGCCACCCGGGCGGCGATACACCGCGCGCGGGGCCGCCGGAACCTGAAGCGGCTCGAAGCGGCGCTAACACTGCACTCCGGCGGCAGCGCCGGCACGAAGAGCGGGCTCGAGGACCGGTTCCTGGAGCTCGTGCGCGCGCACGGTCTCCCCGAACCGCTCGTGAACACAGACGTGCACGACATCGAGGTCGACTTCCACTGGCCCGAGCTGAAGCTCTGCGTGGAGGTCGACGGACCGGGCCACCAAAGGCCGCGGACGCAGCGCGAGGATGCGGAACGCGACCAGAGGCTGACCGCGGCGGGGTACCGCGTCATAAGGGTGCGGTGAGGGGGCCGGCCCGCATCCGACGCGGCCGGCCCTCACGCGGATCAGCTCAAGTGGCGTCGCGGAGCCGCTGCGCCTCGGGCAGCGACTCGAGCTTCTTGAGCGTGTGGTTCTCGATCTGCCGGATGCGCTCGCGCGTGACGTTGAACGCCCGCCCGACCTCTTCCAGCGTGTAGGGACGCGCGCCGGTCAGGCCGAAGCGCATCTCGATGACCTCGCGCTCGCGTTGCGGGAGCGCATCCAGCGCCCGGCGCACGTTCTCGCGGCGGAGGTTCTCCGAGGCCACCTCGAAGGGGGACTCGGCTGCTTCATCCTCGACGAAGTCGCCCAGCTCGGATTCCTCTTCCTCGCCGATCGGCTTCTCCAGGGACACCGGCTGCTGCGCCATGCGCAGGATGTCTCGCACCTCTCGCACCGAGCACTCCAGCTCGCGTGCGATCTCCTCCGGCAGCGGCTCGCGGCCGAGCTGCTGGACGAGCTGGCGCTCGACGTGGACGACCTTGTTCAGCTTCTCCACCATGTGGACGGGGATGCGGATCGTGCGGCCCTTGTCCGCGATCGCCCGCGTCACCGCCTGGCGGATCCACCACGTGGCGTACGTGGAGAACTTGTAGCCGCGCCGGTAGTCGAACTTCTCCACCGCGCGGATGAGGCCGAGCGAGCCCTCCTGGATCAGATCCAGGAACGACAGGCCGCGGCCCAGGTAGCCCTTGGCGATGGAGACGACGAGGCGCAGATTGGCCTCCACCATCTCCTGCTTGGCGACGAGGTCGCCGCGCTCGATGCGCCGCGCCAGCTCGACCTCGCGGTCGGCCGTGAGCAGCTGCACCTTGCCAATGGAACGCAGGTAGAGCCGCAGCGAATCCAGGCTGGGCTCGACCGTGAGGTCGATCTCGGGCTTGCGCGCGTCCGGCGAATCCTTCGCCGAGCGTGCCTCCGGCTCAGAGGCCGTCACCGGCTTGCCTTCAGCGGTGACGATCTCGATCCCCTGGTCCAGCAGATACGCGTGCAGCTCCGTGATCTGCTCCTTGGTGACTTCCACCTCTTCCAAGGAGGCGGCGATCTGCTCGACGGTCAGGATCCCCCGTTCCTGGCCCTCGGCAATCAGCGGGCGAAGCTCCTCGATCTCCGTGATCGCCGCTTCATCCGCCAGCAAAGCATCCGTCTTGGTCGCCAAACCGCTCAGTCCTTCGGGACGTGTCCTAGGCGTGACCCCGCCCCCGGGGCCGCCCCTTCCGTGCCTATCCGTCTGTTCGCGACGCCTGCCGCTCGGCGCTGATTGTGGTTTGCCCTGAGCTGCTTCAGGGAACCTTTATGCGTCCGTCCCGGCTTTGTAGCACGCGATACGTGGTCTGTCCTTGGCGAAACCTTGGTCCATTCGTCCAGTTAAGACCCGATCCCTAGTCTGGATGTCATGACTCTGCCCTTTGAGGACGTCCAGAGCCAGGCTC
>JAICUS010000852.1 GCA_025935735.1 Solirubrobacteraceae bacterium
ATCCTGCGCCAGACGATCGCCACGCTGCGCGAGGTCGCCGAGCGCGACCCGGCGGCCGACGCGCTCGCGCCCGCCTGACCCTCGCCGCGCGCCCGCCTAGACGGTATGGGCTGGCGTCCGGCCCGCCTTTGAGAGTCGACGCTCCCGCGCTTCGTATGGCGCGGGCTGGTTACCGCATCGAAGGGTGAGGAGCGTCGACATGACAGAAGGTATCTGCTTCGCGGGCCTGGATGTGCACGCGCGTAAGACGGCGGCCGCGGCCGTGCAGCTGGGGTCGGGGGAGGTGTTCAAGGCGCAGCTTGCGGGATCGCCGAGGGCAGTTATCGAGTGGCTGGTGTCGCTGCCGGGGCCGGTCAGGGCGGTCTATGAGGCCGGGCCGACGGGGTTCGGGCTCGCGCGCCAGGCCCGCGCTGAGGGCCTGGAGGTGATGGTCTGCTCGCCGGGCGCGATCCCGCGTCAGCCGGGTGACCGCATCAAGACCGATACCAGGGATGCGCTGAAGCTCGCCCGCCTTCACGCGGCGGGGCAGCTGCGCCCGGTGCTTGTCCCGTCGCTTGAGCTCGAAGCGCTGCGCGACCTCGTCAGGGCGCGTGAGGATCTGCGCGGCGATCTGATGGCCGCCCGCCACCGGATCGGCAAGCTGCTGTTGCGCCGTGGCCTGATTTTCCCTGGCCCCGGTGACCCCTGGGCCTCCCAGCGTCACCTGGCGTGGCTGGGCTCGATCCGGCTTGACGATCGGCTGGCGCAGGTCGTGCTCGGCGAGTACTTGGCCTGCCACGAGGTGCTGCTGGCGCGTCGTGATCGCCTCGACGCGCTGATCGCTGAGCAGGCGCAGACCGAGCGGTGGGCCGCCGTGGTGGGCAGGTTGCGGTGCATGCGCGGGATCGACACGCTCACCGCGGTCGGACTGGTCGCCGAGATCGGCGACTTCAACGCCTTCGCGCACCCACGGCAGCTGACGAGCTTCGTCGGCCTGGTTCCCTCAGAGCGCTCATCGGGCAACAAGCGTCGTCAGGGCTCGATCACCAAGGCCGGCTCAAGTCACGCGCGCCGACTGCTCATCGAAGCCGCCTGGCATTACCGCCGACAGCCTGCGGTCTCGCTGACGCTCAGGCGCCGCCAGACCGGCCAACCCGCCGCGGCGATCCAGGCCGCGTGGCGCGCGCAGCTACGACTCTCGGGGCGCTGGGCGCATCTGGACGCCCGCCGCGCCAAGCGCCGCACGACCGTCGCGGTCGCCGTCGCCCGCGAGCTGACGTGCTTTGTCTGGGAGATCGCCCGCCAGCCCGACTGACCCCAAAACACCATCCCGTTGCGGGGTGGGGGTGGCGGCCGGCGCGCGCCACACGGGACCCGCGATCGGGTTATGAGCACCAGCCTGAACGCTGGCGCGCTCGATCCTAGGTAGCGGCCCAGGCGCGACGAACAGCCGTCTTGAGGTAGCCAGCCCTCGCATATCAGCCTGAAGCGCCCTCGCCGCTCCGGCCGCCACCCGCGCCCCGAACTACATCACCGACGACCCCAACGGCTACGCGCCACGATCACCGCTGCCTCCTTGACAACCGCCCGCCCATATCAACCCGGCGGCTGGGCCGAAGCGAGGGTTCGAGCGGCGCTCGGAACGCGTAACGAGATCGCCGCACGGCGCCGGTACCCTGGTGGCATGCCCTTTCCCGCGACCCGCCTGCGGCGGCTGCGCGCGACGCCCGTCCTGCGCGAGCTCGTCCGCGAGACGCGCCTGAGCCCGGCGGACCTGGTCCTGCCGCTCTTCGTCGAGGCGGGGTCGCAGGCGGGACGGACCCCGATCGCGTCG
>JAICUS010000373.1 GCA_025935735.1 Solirubrobacteraceae bacterium
CTCACGCGCGTCCCGCCAGCGCCACGAGCGTCGCGTGACGGGTGCGCAGCGTCTCCACCTCGAAGCCCGCCGCGGCGAGCGCGCCCTGCAGCGAGCGGCGGGAGAAGAAGCGCACGTGCTGGCCGAGCGGGTCGAAGTGCGCGTCGAAGCGCGTGAGCGCGACCGCGGTGGCCTGCAGGCGGCCGTGGAACGGCACGGTGAGCAGCAGCCGGCCGCCGGGCCGCAGGACCCGGCGCGCCTCGAGCAGGGCGTGGCCGACGTCCGGGACGTGCTCGAGCACCTCCGAGCACCACACCACGTCGACCTCGCCGTGGCCGAGCGGCAGCGAGCCATCCGGCTCGACCAGCCGCACGTCCGCCCCGGGGACGTTCTCCCGCGCCCGCTCGGCCGCCGCTTCCGCGAGCTCCACACCGACCGGCTCCGCGCCGGCCTCCCGTAGCACCGCCAGAAACCGCCCGGCCCCGCAGCCGAGGTCCAGCACCCGCTCCCCCGCCCGGACCTCCCCGAGCAACAGCGCCCGCCGCTCCGCGAACGCCCACGGCTCCGGATCCCGCGGCGCATCCGCCCAGAACGCCTCATAGAACGCCCGCACGTCCAACCACCCTAAAGGGGACAGTCCCCTTTAGGTAAACGGCCCTGCATTCGAGCGGTTTCCGCGATCGGCGCGAACGTAAAGGGGACAGTCCCTTTCAGGCGCTGTTCAACCGGGGGAGCTCGACGATGATGCGGCAGCCGTGGGGCTCGCGGGGGCGGATGGCGATGGTCCCGCCGTGGGCGTCGACGATCCAGCGGGAGATGGCCAGGCCGAGGCCGGTGCCGCCGTCGCGGGCCGCGCGGGCGGCGTCGACGCGGTGGAAGCGCTCGAACACGCGGTCCGCCTCCTCGGCCGGGATGCCCGGGCCCTCGTCGGCCACCTCGATCGTGGTCACGCCCTCGGTCGCAGCGTGCGCGGACAGCCAGACGCGGCCGTCGGCCGGGGAGTGGCGGACGGCGTTGTCGAGCAGGTTGGCCACCACCTGGTGCATCCGCTCGGGGTCGCCGACCGCGCGCAGGTCGCCCGGCTGGACGTCGACGCGCAGCCAGACGGGGTGGGAGACGAACGCCTCGCCCAGCTCGCACTCGCGGGTGGCCTGCTCGAGCAGCGGCCGGACCGGGAACGGCGCCGGCCGCAGCGCCAGCACGCCGCTCTCCAGCCGCGAGAGGTCGAGCAGCTGCTCCACCAGCCGGCCGAGGCGCTCGGTCTGCAGCAGCGCCGTGCGCAGCGCGGCGGGCGAGGGCGGCGAGACGCCGTCGGCCAGGTTCTCCAAGAGCGCCTGCAACGCTCCCAATGGCGTCCGCAGCTCGTGCGAGACGTTGGCCACCAGCTCGCGCCGCACCCGGTCGACGTCGGCCAGCTCGGCCGCCATCGCGTTGAACGCCCGGGCCAGGTCGCCCACCTCGTCGCGCGAGGTCGCCCGCACCCGGCGCCCGTAGTCGCCCCGGGCCATCGCCGACGCCGCCGCGGCCATCTCCCGCAGCGGCGAGGTCATCCCGCGGGCCAGGAACTGCACCATGGCCAGCCCGAGCACGGCGCTCGCCACCGTGCGCACCAGCAACGGGACGCCCGCATGCCGGCCCGCCCACATGGCGAGCACGGTCACCGCGACCGTGGCGAGGATGACCACACCGAGCTTGACCTTGATCGCGCCGAGGCGGTCGAGCGGCCTCACGCCGGCGCCTCCAGCGCGTAGCCCACGCCGTGGACGGTGCGCACCAGGTCGGCGCCCAGCTTGCGCCGCAGCCCGCGCACGTGCGAGTCGACCGTGCGCTGCCCGGAGCCGTCGCGCCAGCCCCACACCTCGGCCAGCAGCTGGTCGCGCGAGAACACCGCGCCCGGCCGCCGGGCCAGCAGCGCCAACAGGTCGAACTCGGTCGGAGTGAGGTGCACGACCTCACCCTCCAGCCGCACCCGTCGCGCCTCCGGGTCGATCATCAGCGGCCCCAGCCGCAGCGCCTCGCCCGCCGGCGCCGGCCGGCGCTCCACCCGCCGCAGCAGCGCCCGCACGCGCGCCACGAGCTCCCGCGGCGAGAACGGCTTGGTCACGTAGTCGTCCGCGCCCACGCCGAGTCCCACGAGCACGTCGGTCTCCTCGTCGCGCGCGGTGAGCATCAGGACCGGAACCGGCCGGTCGCGCTGCACCCGCCGGCAGACCTCGAGCCCGTCCAGCCCCGGCAGCATCAGGTCGAGCACGACGAGGTCGGGCCGCAGCCGGTCGCACAGGGCCACGCCGTCCACGCCGTCGTGTGCCACCTCGACCGCGAAGCCCTCGGCGCGCAGCCGCGCGGCCACGGCGTCCGCGATCACGACCTCGTCCTCGATGACGCAGATCAGCTGACCCACGCCGCCGAGTGTGCCACCGGCGTGTGAGTGCGAAGGGCGGATGTTGTGTCGGTACCGTGCAGACCCGTGCACCTCACCCTCGTCCGCCACGCCACCCTCAGCGTCCGCGCCGCCGGGCTGCGCCTGCTCGTCGACCCGCAGCTCGACCCCAAGGGCGCGCGCGAGGGCGTCCCGGGCACGCCCAACCCGCGCCCCACTCCGCTCGTCGACCTGCCCGAGCCGCCCGAGGCGGTGGTCGACTCGGTCGACGCCGTCGTGGTCACCCATCTGCACGGCGACCACTTCGACGCCACCGCGAAGCGGCTGCTCCCCCGGGACACGCCGCTCGTCTGCCAGCCGCCGGACGCCGAGGCGCTGCGCGGCGAGGGCTTCACCGACGTCCGCCCCGTCGAGGATGAGCTCACGCTGGGCGGCATCGCCATCGCCCGCACCGGCGGCGAGCACGGCCGCGGCGAGATCGGCGCCAAGATGGCCCCGGTCAGCGGCTTCGTGCTGAAGGCGAAGGACGAGCCCACGCTCTACATCGCCGGCGACACGATCCTGTGCGACGCGGTGCGCGAGGCGGTCGCGACCCACCGCCCCGACGCGATCGTGGTCAACGCAGGGGCGGCGCAGTTCCTCGAGGGCGGCCCGATCGTCATGGACGACGACGACGTCGTCGCGCTGGCGAACGAGACCGGCGCGCTGATCGTCGCCGTCCACTTCGAGACCGTCTCGCACAGCACGCAGACCCGCGCCGACCTGCACGAGCGCCTGCGCGCCGAGGGCCTGACCGGCCGCGTCGCCGTCCCGGAGGACGGCAGCGAGGTCCCGCTGGGCTAGAAGCTAGAAGGCCCCGCGCCGCGACAGCACGGCGGGGATCGTCTTGAGCAGGATCGCCAGGTCGAGCCCGACCGACCAGCGCTCCAGATAGAGGAAGTCGAGCCGCACCAGATCGTCGAAGTCGAGCTCCGAGCGGCCCGACACCTGCCACAGCCCGGTCATCCCCGGCAGCACCAGATAGCGCTTCTTGTGCCAGTCCTCGAGCTGCTCGAAGTCGCGCTCGGGCAGCGGGCGCGGCCCGACGAGCGACATCTGCCCGCGCACGACGTTGACCAGCTGCGGCAGCTCGTCGAGCGAGTAGCGGCGCAGCAGCCGCCCGACCGGCGTCAGCCGCGGGTCGCGCTTGATCTTGAACAGCGCCCCCGACGCCTCGTTCAAAGACTCCAGGTCGGCCTGGCGCTGGTCGGCGTCGGTGTACATCGTGCGGAACTTGAAGCAGGCGAACGCCGTGCCGCCGATCCCCGGGCGCGAGGAGCGGTAGATCACCGGCCCGCGCGAGGACAGCCGCACGAGCAGCGCGCACACCGCCAGCAGCGGCGAGAGCACGACGAGCAGGAACGTCGCCACGGCGATGTCGAACGTGCGCTTGACCACGAAGTCGAAGCCGTCGAACACCGGCGGGCGCAGCTCGAACAGCGGCACCGACGACCCCGGGACGAACTCGGCCCGCTGCACCAGGATCTCCATCGTCGAGGGCGCCACGCGCACGGTCACGCCCCGCTGGTGGCACGTGTCGACCAGGTCGACCGCGCGCTCCTGCGGGAAGTCCGGGTCGGCGATGATCACCTCCTGCACGCGGTAGACGTCGAGGACGCGGGCCATGTCCTCGATCCGCCCGAGCGAGCGCAGGCCGTTGTCCGGCCGCGGCGTGAGCGAGATGAAGCCGACCATCTCCACCGGCGCGTGGACCTCGTCGGTCAGCGCGTGCGCCACGTCCTCGATGTGCCGGCCGGAGCCCACCAGCACCGCCCGGCGGCGGTAGCCGGCCGCGCGCAGCAGCGCGCCGGTCAGTTGCTCGTAGCCCCAGCGGGTCAGGCCGATGAACAGCACGGCGAAGGCGAACGTGCCGTAGAAGATGTAGTAGCTCGAGAACTCCTCGCCGTTGACCACCGCGAAGATCAGCGCCACCACGGTCGTCTCGAACAGCGAGGAGACGATGCGCGAGAGCCCGGGGCGCTGGGCGCGCTCGGCGTACAGGCCGGAGCGGGCGAACAGCAGCACGGTGACCAGATAGGCGAAGGCGACCGTGTGGCGGGCCGTCTCCAGGGACTCGTGCCACGCCCACTGGTGCTCGCGCACGACCGCCTTGAACATCAGCGCGACCATCAGCGCGGCCAGCAGGCAGATGAAGTCGAGCGTCAGCAGCGACCCCACGCGGGTGGCCCGGCGCAGCGTCTCCCAGCGCAGCAGGAACGACAGGGCGGGCGGGCGCTTGCGGCGGACGTCGATCGGCGGCAGCACCAGCGGGCCCTCGCTCGCGGGCGGAAGCTGTTCGGACGTGGGGATGCGGGTCGGGGCGTCAGCCACGAGCGGTTCTATGAGGCTTCAACGTCCGGTCTCATGTGTTTGTCGCGGTCATTCACTCAGCGACTGCCGGTCAGCGCCTCGACCCCGGCCGCCTCGAGCGTCGCCCGCAGCCCGTCGCGCAGCGACACGGCGGGCTCCCAGCCCAGCAGCTCGCGGGCCAGCGTGATGTCGGGCCGGCGGACCTGCGGATCGTCCGTGGGCAGCGCCTGGAAGACGACCTCCGAGCGCGCGCCGGTGACCTCGATCACCGTCCGCGCCAGCTCGAGCAGGGTGAACTCGTCCGGGTTGCCCAGGTTCACCGGCTGGTGGACGCCGGACTCGGCCAGCTTGATCACGCCGTCGATGAGGTCGCTGACGTAGCAGAACGAGCGGGTCTGGCTGCCGTCGCCGAACACGGTCAGCGGCTTGTCCTGCAGCGCCTGGCGCAGGAACGTGGGGATCGCCCGGCCGTCGTGCGCGCGCATGCGGGCGCCGTAGGTGTTGAAGATCCGCACGATCGCCGTGTCCACGCCCTGCTGGCGGTGGTAGGCCATGGTCAGCGCCTCGGCGTAGCGCTTGGCCTCGTCGTAGACGCCGCGTGGCCCGATCGGGTTCACGTGGCCCCAGTAGGACTCCGCCTGCGGATGCTCCTGCGGGTCGCCGTAGACCTCGGACGTCGACGCGGTCAGGAAGCGCGCGCGGTGCTGTTTGGCCAGCCCCAGCGCGTGGTGGGTGCCGTAGGAGCCGACCTTGAGCGTGTGCAGCGGCAGCCGCAGGTAGTCGATCGGCGAGGCGGGCGAGGCGAAGTGGTAGACGAAGTCCACCGGCTCGTCCACGAAGAACGGCTCGGTGATGTCCTGGTGCAGGAAGTGGAAGTCCGGGCCGCGCAGGTGCGCGATGTTGTCCAGCGACCCCGTGTCGAAGTTGTCGACGCAGATCACGCGATGGCCCTTTGCCAGCAGGGCGTCGCACAGATGTGACCCCAGGAAGCCGCTGCCGCCGGTCACGAGGCAGGTGGCCATGGGCAAGGCAGGATAGCCGGGGCGCGCCACTTATCATGCAACGTCATGGCCGCCGAAGCGTTCGTCGCGCAGCTCAACGAGCAGATCGGGCACGAGTTCGCCGCCCACCAGCAGTACGTGGCTTGCGCCGTGTACTACGACTCCGAGACGCTGCCCCAGCTCGCCCGCTTCTTCTACCGCCAGGCGCTCGAGGAGCGCGACCACGCGATGATGATGGTCCAGTACCTGCTCGACGCCGACGAGCCGGTGCAGATCCCCGGCGTCGCCGCGCCGCGGGTCGACTTCGCCGACCTCGTCGCGCCGGTCTCGCTGGCCCTCGACCAGGAGCGCCGGGTGACCGAGCAGATCAACGCGCTCGCGGCGGTGGCACGCAATGCGGGCGACTACACGAGCGAGCAGTTCATGCAGTGGTTCATCAAGGAGCAGGTCGAGGAGGTCGCGACGATGTCCGACCTGCTGCGCGTAGTCGAGCGCTCGGGCGGGTCGCCGATGGACGTCGAGACCTGGATGGCC
>JAICUS010000519.1 GCA_025935735.1 Solirubrobacteraceae bacterium
CGCACCGCCGCGGGCAGCGGGAGCCCGGTCAGCACGATCCAGGCGCAGCCGCCGGCCGGCAGCACCCGCAGCGGCACGGACGGCGTCAGCCGCACGGCCGGCGCGCCCGCGCAGCGCGCCCCCAGCGCGTAGACGTAGAGCGCCGCGCCCGAGCGCCGACAGGACCAGCCGACGCCGGTGAACGGGTCGCTCGGGACCTCGTCGCAGGCGTCGACCACCCGGGGCACGCCGCGCGCGCCGTCGCCCGGCCAGGCGAGCAGCCGCGGCGGCCCGGCCGAGGACACGACGGGGGCGACCCCGCGCGCGGTGTTCATGCAGCCCAGCGAGAAGCCGGTGCGGGCCAGCCGCGGGTTGAGCACCTCCACCTGGTGGTAGGGCTCGTTCGCCCACGCCCCGAGCCGCCGGGCGAACGGCTCGGCGGGCGGCGAGAAGAGCACGCTCGTCTCGCCCGCCAGCGCGCCCGAGGCGCTGTAGCCCGGCCGGCCCGGCACCTCGGCGTGCCCGAACGCGTTGCGGCGCGTGTAGGCGATGTGGCGCGCGCAGCCGTCCGACCAGGCGCGCACGAGCTTCAGCGGCCGGGCGCCGAAGGAGGCGCGCAGGGCGTTGACGCGTCGTAGCGTGGTGGCCGGATCGTCCACGCGGTAGCGCCGCCACGACGCCTGCGCCGGGGCGGCGAGGACCAGCGCGGACACGACCAGCGCCCAACATGAACAAGTCCGGATTGTCAGAGCGCGGACGTTATCCCGCGCGTCAGGCCGGTGCACCCGGGGCAGGGAATCCTGCAGTGCCGTCCGCCGTCCGTGCGAAGCCGCGCCTGCCGCGGCTCCACAAGGCCTCGCTGATCCTTGGCCTGCGCCGCGCGCTCGCGCTGGTCACCGTGCTCGCCGCCACGTTCGCCGGCAGCTACCTGGTGCTCGTCGGCTACCACCGCCAGGACACGCTGAGCGTCGGGGAGATCCGCGAGTCGGTGTCCCCCGGCCACCGCGGAGCGCTCGACGTCTACGTGCCGCTGGTCGACTGGGGCGCGCGCTTCGAGGCGATCCGCCTGCCCGTCCGCCTGCGCGTCGACCTGCAGACGGTCAACCGCTCCGTGGCCGCCGACCTGGCCGGCGGCGCGCCGCTGAACGTCGAGCAGGTGCGCGACGAGGCCCGCGACGCGCTCGCCGCCTACCTGAAGCGGCTGATCGCGCTGATGGTGCTCTGCGGCGCGGCGCTCGGCGTGCTCACCGCGTTCGCCATCCGCTCGAAGGCGCTGCGGCTGCGCTGGACGGTCGGGATCGCCGTGGCGAGCGCCGTCGCGCTAGGGGTGGCCACCGTCGTGCTGATCCCGCCGCGCGGCCAGCTCGACGACCCGCAGTACTACGCCCACGGCCCCGACATCCCGCGCGCGCTGGAGGCGGTGGACGCGATCCGCCGCACCTCCGGCACGCTCGACCAGGAGCTCAACGCCCAGCTGGTCGGCCTCGCCCGGCTGGTCATCGACCCGGGCAAGCGGCGCTCGCTGGCCGGCCAGCCGGAGGTGACCGTCGCCTCCGACCTGCACAACAACGCGTTCGGCGTCCCCGTGCTCGAGCGGGTGGCCGACGGCGGCCCGGTGTTCTTCCCCGGCGACCTGACCGACCGCGGGACGCCGCTGGAGACGAGCGTGGTCCGCCGCGTCGTGCACGCCGGCCACCCGTTCGTGTTCGTCACCGGCAACCACGACTCGGACTTCCTCGCCCAGGAGCTGGCCTCCGAGGGCGCGATCGTGCTCACCCGCCACGGCCGGCTGAAGCCCAGCGGCCGCTACGGCCCGCTCGTCGTGAAGGTCGACGGCCTGCGCGTGGCCGGCTACGACGACCCGTTCGAGCGCCGCTCGGCCGACTCCTACCGCGACCGCTACGACAACACGCCGGACCCGGTGCAGCAGGCCGAGTTCATGGCCTGGGTGCAGCCGCTGATCCCGAAGGTCGACGTGATCCTCGTCCACGAGCCCGACCTGATCGCCCCGGCGCTCGCGCTGCTCAAGCGGACGCCGCCCGACCACCCCGTGGTCTTCGTGGTCGGCCACACGCACGTCGCCTCGCTCTCGCGCCAGGACGACGTCACCGTGATCAACGGCGGCAGCGTCGGCGCCGGCGGGACGGGCAACCTGGCCGAGCACGTCAACCTCGGCATCGCCCGCTTCATCTTCACGCGCAAGCCCGCCTTCCAGCCGCTGGCCGCCGACCTCATCACGATCGACCCGGGGACGGGATCCTCGTCGGCCCGCCGGACCCGGCTGGACACCCCGTTAGACGACGGCGGGAAGTAGCGCCCCGGCCGGCGCGGGCCGGCCGTAGTGGAAGCCCTGGCCGAGCCGGCAGCCCAGCTCGCGCAGCGCGTCGGCCTGGCTCGCGTCCTCGATCCCCTCGGGCACGAGCACGAGCCCGAGGCTCTGGCCCATGGCCACGATCGCCCGCAGCAGCGGGTCGCCGGCGGCGGCGTCGCAGGTGAAGGAGCGGTCGATCTTGAGCACGTCCATCGGGAAGCGGCGCAGGTAGTCCAGGGAGGAGTAGCCGGTGCCGAAGTCGTCGATCGCCAGCCGCACCCCGAGCCGGCGCAGCGCCTGCAGGCGCTCGGCCTCGGCGGCGCCGACCAGCGAGCGCTCGGTCACCTCGAGCACGAGCTTGTCGGCCGGCAGCCCCGTCTCGGCGAGCACGGCCTCGACCGCGTCGGCGAAGCCCGGCTGCTCGAGCTGGCCGCTGGAGATGTTCACGCTCAGGTACGGCGTCCCCGGCCAGGCCGTGGCCTGCCGGCAGGCGTCGCGCAGGACCCAGGCGCCGAGCGGGACGATGAGCCCCGTCTCCTCGGCCAGCGGGATGAACTCGGCGGGGCTCAGCAGCCCGCGCTCGGGGTGCTGCCAGCGCACGAGCGCCTCGAAGCCGACGGGCTCGCCGGCGTCGAGGGAGACGATCGGCTGGAAGTGCAGGACGAGCTCCTCGCGCTCGATCGCCTGCTCGAGCTGCTCGCGGCGGTCCAGGCGGGCCATCGCCGCGACGTGCATCTCCTCGCTGAAGTACGCGCAGCGGCTCGAGCCGGCCTTGGCGGCGTTCAGGGCGAGGTCGGCGTTGCGCAGCAGGTCGGCGCCCGTGTCGGCCACGCCGACGCTGGCCCGCAGCTGCAGGCGCTTGCCGCCGAGCGCCACCGGCTCGGCCAGCGCGCCGAACAGCCGCTCGACGAACGCGTCGCGGTCCTCCAGGCCGAGCGCCAGCACGGCGAACGTGTCGCCGCCGAGGCGGGCCACGACGTCGCCGCCCCGGACGACGTTGCGCAGCCGCTCGCCCATGACGGTCAGCAGCTCGTCGCCGGCGGCGTGGCCGAGCGAGTCGTTGACCCGCTTGAAGTCGTCGAGGTCGATCAGCGCGAGCGTGGGCGGCGCGCCGGCGGCGGCGACCCGCTGCTCGACCAGCGCGCGGTTCGGCAGACCGGTGAGGCGGTCGCGCAGCAGCTGCTCGGCCAGCGCGCGCCGGCGGGCGGCGCGCTCGAGGGCCAGCAGCAGCCAGGTCAGGCCGAGCGCGCTCAGCAGGATCACCCCGGCCGAGCCGATCCAGGCCAGCCGCTCGCTGCGGTCGGCGACGCGGGCGTTGCGGCCCGCGGCGCCGCGCAGCGCCTCGCGCAGGTCCTCGTAGCGCGCCTGCACGATGAGCTCCTGCGCCTCGGCCGACTGCCTGTCGCGCACGCGGCGGAAGTCGTACTCCCTGCGCACCGCCGGCCAGTAGCCGTCGAACGCGTGCAGCGGCGCCCGGATGCCCTCGCCGTCGGCGAGCAGGCCGATCAGCTGCTCGCGCATGCGCGGCAGGGTCGCGTCGACCTCGGCGGCGACGCCCATCGGCACGTTGCGCCGGGCCTCGGCCTCCCACTCGAGCGTGCCGAGCCGGTTCGCGCTCGCCTGCACCTCGATCAGCGTCTCGTAGCGCCCGCGGGCCTCGCGGGCATGGCGGTGCAGCAGCGTGATCCCGGCCGTGGCCGCCAGGGCGACCAGCGCCACCGCGCACACCGTCCAGACCGTCGTCCGACCCCGCATCTCCCCGGGTGGTCGGCGGGCGACCGCTCCTCTTTATGGGGTCAGCGCCCCAGCGTCGCCTTCGTGACCTTGCCCATGGCGTTGCGCGGGAGCTCGTCCAGATAGCGGACCTCGCGCGGGCGCTTGTGCGGGGTGAGGAGCTTTGCGACGTGGTCGGCCAGCTCCCGTTCGCCCGGCTTCTCGTCGCCCGCCGGGACGATCCAGGCGACGATCCGCTCGCCCAGGTCGTCGTCGGGCGCGCCGGACACCGCCGCCTCGGCCACGCCGGGGTGCTCGAGCAGCGCGTTCTCGATCTCGCCGGCGCCGATCTTGTAGCCGCCGCTCTTGATCAGGTCGGTGGCGCGGC
>JAICUS010000244.1 GCA_025935735.1 Solirubrobacteraceae bacterium
CCGCGCGCTTCTCCTCGTAGGGCTGGTTGTTCTGCAGGACGCCGACGGTCAGCCCGAGGCCCTCGTAGATCGGCCGCATCCAGTCGGCGTCGCGCCGGGCGAGGTAGTCGTTGACCGTGACGAGGTGGACGCCCTTGCCGGACAGCGCGTTCAGCGACACGGCCAGGGTGGCGGTGAGCGTCTTGCCCTCGCCGGTGCGCATCTCGGCGATCTGGCCGTCGTGCAGGACCATGCCGCCGATCAGCTGGACGTCGAAGTGGCGCATGCCCATCGTGCGCCGGCCGACCTCGCGGGTGATGGCGAACGCCTCCGCCAGCAGGTCGTCGAGCGATTCGCCGTCCTCGAGATGGCGGGTGCGCAGGGCCCGGAACTGCTCCCGCAGCTCCTCGTCCTCGAGCAGCTCGAGCTCAGGCTCCCACGTGTTGATGCGCTCGACGCGCCTCGCGTAGGCCTTGAACTGCTTCCCTTCGCCCAGCCGCAGGGCGCGCTCGAGGATGGTCATAGCCTTCTAGCCTAGCGGTCTGCGGGGTGTCCACCGGCCGCGTCCGGCGCCGGATTTCAGGCCTCGAGGACCGTCCCCTCGACGACCTCGCCGCCGCCGTTGCGCGTCTCCTCCACCGCGGCGCGCGTCTCCCGCCGGCCGCGGCGCTTGTCGCGGTGGCGCTTGACCTGCCGCGCCATGTCCTCGGCCACGAGGTTCAGCGCCGACTTCGCGTCCTTGGAAGCCTCCTTGGCGCGGAGGGTCGTGCCCTTCAGGTGCAGCACCACCTCTGCCGCTATGGGATCGCCCGGCACCCGCTCGTCCGCCAGCTCGACCTCGAGCACCGCCTGCTCTGAGACCTGCTTGGCGACCTTCTCGAACCGGCGTGTGACGCATTCCCGCAGCTCGTCGGTGACCTGAAGGTTCCGTCCCTTTACCTCGATGCGCATGGGACTCCTCTCGGGGGTCGACGGTTCCGTGAATCCTACCCTCAAGGCGGCGGACCGAACGGCCGACCATGGGAGTGTGAGCGCCACCCTCCCCGAGCCCGTCGCCGGCCGCCAGGAAGTCGCCGTCGTCCGCCATCCGATCGCGGACGCCCGCAACAACGTCGTCGGCTACGAGCTGCGCTTCGGGGGCGCCGTCGATCTCGGCGACCCGGCGCGGGACGCCAAGGCGACCTCCGCGCTGCTGGTGGAGGCCTTCGGCGACATCGGGCTCGAGATGCTGGCCGGGCGCCATCCCGCCTGGATCACCATCGCCCGCAACTTCCTCGTGGAGATCGGCCCGCCGCCGGTCCGGCCCGACCGCGCGGTGCTCCAGGTCAAGGCCTACCACGCCCGCGAGGACCTCCTCCACATCCTCCAGAAGCTCACGCGCTCGGGCTACACCATCGCGCTCGACGAGTACGACGGCCTGCCGTCCGACAACGTCGAGGAGCTCATGTCGCTGTGCTCGATCGTCAAGGTCGACGTCGCGGCCGTCGGGCTCGACGCGCTGCCGGGCGTGCTGCGGGCGCCCAAGGTGCAGGGCGCGCTGCTCGTCGCCACCGAGGTGCCCGACCACGCCGCGTTCGAGCGCTGCCGCGAGCTCGGCTTCACCTACTTCCAGGGCGAGTACTTCGCCCAGCCGCGCGTGTTCAAGCACCGCGGCGTGGCCACGTCGGGCCTCGGCTCGCTGCGCCGGCTGAGCGAGCTCACCGCGGGCGACGTGTCCTTCGAGGACCTCGAGCGGATCATCGCCTCCGACGTCGGCCTCTCGCTGAAGCTGCTGCGCTACATCAACTCCGCGTTCTTCGCCCTGCCGCGCACCGTCGGGTCCGTGCGCGAGGCGCTGAACATGCTCGGCGTGCGCACGGTGCGCCGCTGGGCCACGGTCATGACGATCTCCTCGATCCCCGACGTCCCGGACGAGCTCGTCGGGCTCGGGCTGCGGCGCGCGCACATGTGCGAGATCCTCGCCGGCTCCGCGCTGCCCGAGGAGCGCGAGACGCTCTTCACCATCGGCCTGTTCTCCGTGGCCGACGCGCTGCTGAACGCGCCGATGGACGAGGTCCTCAAGTCGCTGCCGTTCACCGACGAGATCCAGACCGCGCTGCTGCGCCGCGACGGCCCCAAGGGCGAGCTCCTCGCCGCGGTCTGCGCCTACGAGCGCGGCGAGTTCCCCACGCTTGCCGCCGCCGACCCGGAGACCCCCTCGCTCGCCGGCGCATACCGCGCCGCGCTCGAGTGGGCCGACGATGCCGGCCGCGCGATCGCCTAGCCACGGTCCCGCCGTCATAGCGTCCGCGCGTAGCTGAGCGCCGCCACGACCACGGTGCCCGACGCCGCGAGCGTGCGGGCGCAGGCATCGAGGGTGGCGCCGGTCGTGTGGACGTCGTCGACGAGGATGGCCAGCGGCGGCGCCGGGCCGCGCAGGGCCAGCGTGAGCCGACCGGGCGCGCGCCGCGCGGCACGGCCCGCGCCGACCTGGCGGTGATGGCGGTCACGGCGCTCCAGGCAGCGCGCCACCGGGCGCTCCAGCCGGCGCCCCAGCGCCGACGCGATCTCCGCCGCCGGGTCGAACCCGCGGCGGCGCCGGCGCGCCGGCAGCGCGGGGACCGGCACCAGCGGCGCGGCGCTCGCCCGCAGCGGCGCCGGCAGGTTCGCGGCCATCTGGGCGGCCATCACGTCGGCCACCGGCAGCGCCGCGCGGAACTTCAGCGCGCCCACCAGATCCCGCGCCACGCCCTCGTAGGCCAGCGGCGCCCAGGCCTGCGGGAACGCGGCCGCGGCGGCCGGGCACCCGCGGCCCCGGTGCCGGGGCAGCGCGCACCGCGGGCAGCCGGCCCGCAGCCAGGGCAGCGCGCGCACGCAGCCCGCGCACAACCGCTCCCCCGGCCCGGCGGTCGGCGCCCGGCAGGCCACGCACCCCGGCGGCGCCAGCAGCGCCCCGAGTTGCTGCAATAGGTCGGCTACCAGGTGCATGCCGGGAGCCTCGCGGGCATCCACGCGCGGAACAACACGCGATCGTCACAATTGTGTGCCGTGTTCGTGCCGGAACTGTGGAGGTCGCTCGGCGTCGCCCTGCCGGTGGACGCGTCGTGGACCTTCGCGCCGATCGTCCTGGTCGCGCTCGTCGCTTACGTGTGGGTCTACGCCTGGCGCTGGCGGATCTCGCGCGCGGAGGGCGGCGCGCGGGCCGCGCCGGTCGAGCGGCTGGTCCTGTGGTGCGGCGGCGTGCTCGCCCTGTTCGTCGCGCTCATCTCGCCCGTCGACCGCCTCGGCGAGCAGCTGGCGAGCGTGCACATGGTCCAGCACCTGCTGATCGCCGACGTGGCGCCGATCCTGCTCACGCTCGGGCTGACGAAGTGGATCCTGCGGCCGGCCACCCGGCGCATCCACCGCATCGAGCAGGCCGCCGGGCCGTTCGGGCACCCGGTGTTCGGCGTCGTGGCCTACGTCGGCGCGATGTGGCTGTGGCACATCCCCGCGATGTACGACGCGGCGCTGCGCAACGGGAACGTCCACGTGCTCGAGCACCTGAGCTTCGGCGCCGCCGGCCTCCTCTACTGGTGGCACCTGCTCTCGCCGATCCGCTCGCGGCTGCGGCTGGGCGGGATGGGGCCGGTGCTCTACATGGGCTCGACGAAGATCCTCGTCGGCTTCCTCGGCGTCCTGCTGGCCTTCGCCCCCACCCTGCTCTTCGACTTCTACGACACGGTCCCCGGCGGCACCCGCTGGGGCCTCTCGCCGCTCGACGACCAGCACGTCGCGGGCCTGATCATGGCGCTCGAGCAGTCGATCGTGATGGGGATCACGCTCGCCTACCTGTTCTTCCGCATGCTCCAGGAGGCCGACGAGGCGAACCTGCGCGAGGAGCGCGAGGAGGAGCGCCGCGCCGCCGCCGAGCGCTACGCCGCCGGGTAGGGCTCCCGCGCGGCCAGGATCCGGAGGTTCCCAAACGCACGGACGCAGCCCGCGGCCAGCATGACCAGCGCGGCGCCGCCGCCCGCCAGGTCGAGCAGCGTCAGCGACTGACCGAGGCTGTGCGCGGTCGCGTGGGCGCCGAGCGCGACGGCCGCGAGCAGACCGATCAGCGCCAGCCGCGCCTCGGTCGGCCCGAGGCGCCCGTAGCCGAGCGTGAACCGGCCGAGCGCCTGCGTCTCCAGGTAGGTGTTGATCGACAGCGCGAGGTAGGCGATGACGAGCAGCAGCGCGGCCGCCAGGTGCATGTGCGGCGAGAGCCCGAGGCCGAGCCCGATGAGCGCGGTCGCCGCCGCGTCGGCCAGGTGGTCGAGGTAGTAGCCGTAGCGCGGGCGCTCGGCGCGGCGGACCCGGGCGAGCGTGCCGTCGAGCGAGTCGCCGAGCCAGTGCACGAGCAGCAGCGCCGCGCACAGCCACAGACGCCCGGTCGCCGCCGCCACGGCAAAGCCGGCCGCGGCGGCCAGCGCGAGGCCCGTGAGGTGGTCGGGACGCACCGCCGCCGGCAGCCTGCGGGCGATCGCCTCGAGCAGCCGCTGCTCGGGGACCGCGAGGAGGAAGGCCTTCTCGCGCGGGGCGGTGGCGCTCATGCTGGACGCTCCTTGTTGACCATCGTTCAGCAACCATACACCCTTGTTGACCGGCGGTTACCAAGCGCGCGACGCGGCGCCGCTCCCGGCGCCTGACAAGATCGGCGGCATGAGCGAGGCCCTGCGATACACCGCATTCACCGACACCCCCGAAGGCGGCAATCCGGCCGGCGTCGTCCTCGACGCACAGGCGATGAGCGAGGACGAGATGCAGCGGATCGCCGCCGATGTCGGCTTCTCGGAGACGGCGTTCCTGGCTCCCCGCGCCGACGGCGAGCTCGACGTGCGCTACTTCAGCCCGGAGAAGGAGATCGCGTTCTGCGGCCACGCGACCATCGCGTCCGCGGTCGCCCTGGCCGAGCGCCAGGGTGCGGGGCCGCTCGTCTTCCACACGCTCGAGGGCCCGGTGCCGGTGCACACGCGCGGCGACGGCGGCGCCATCACCGCGACGCTGACCAGCGTCACGCCCTACGTCGAGGAGGCCCCCCGGGAGCTCGTCGAGACCGCGCTCGCGGCGCTGCGCTGGGACGCCGGCGAGCTCGACCCCGCGCTGCCGCCGCGGATCGCCTACGCGGGCGTGCGCCACCTCGTCCTCGGCGCGGCCACGCGCGAGCGGCTCGCCGCGCTGGACTACGACTTCGACGCGCTCAAGCAGGCGATGCTGGCGCACGACCTGACCACGCTCAGCCTCGTCCACCGCGCGAGCGAGGACACGTTCGACGCGCGCGACCCGTTCCCGGTCGGCGGCGTGGTCGAGGACCCCGCCACCGGCGCGGCCGCCGCCGCGTTCGGCGCCTACCTGCGGGAGCTCGGCCTGGTCGCCCCGCCGGCCACGGTCACGATCCGCCAGGGCGACGACATGGGCCGCCCGAGCCGGCTGACCGTGGACATCGGGACCGAGCCGGAGATCCGCGTGACCGGCCGCGCCGTGAGCCTCACTCCGTCCTGAGGCCGTCGGCGCGCATGACGCGCCACAGGGGCGGCAGGCTGAGCGCGGTCACGCCGAGCACGACAGCCGCGCCGACCCCCGCGAGCGTGGCCACCGCCGTCCAGTCGACCGCGCCCTGCGAGTGCACCAGCCGGAGCAGCACCGCGCCGAGCGCGGCGCCCGCCGCCACGGCCAGGGTGAGCCCGAGCGCCACCGGCACCGCCGCCTGCCAGAGCACCGAGCGGCCCAGCGTCGTCCGCCGGGTGCCGAACGCGGCCAGCACGGCGAGCAGGCGCCGGCGCTCGCGCACCTGCTCGAGCAGCGACACCAGCAGCGAGGCGCCGACGAGGAGCAGCGTCGCCGCCGCGCCCGCGAGGATCGCTCGGCGCAGGGAGGCGAACTTAGGGCCGACCTGCGTGCCGGCGAGCGCGAACACGGAGGCCGCCGGATCGAGCGCCGCCGCGGCGTTGCGGGCGCGCTCGAGCGCGTCGTCGCCCGGCGCCAGCCGCAGGTAGACCCGGGCGGAGGGCCGCCCCAGCCGCCCGTGCCCGGCGGCCGCGGCGGGCGTGGCCAGCACGCCGAGGACGCTGTCGCCCGCCGGGTCGCTGCGCACGGCCGCCGGGCGCGCGCGCCAGCCGGGCGCCCGCGCGCCGGCTGCGAACGCGTCACCGGCGCGGCAGCCGGTCACGCCCGCCAGCCGGCGCAGCGCCGCGCAGTCGCCCACCCACACGGTCCCCGAGCCGCCGTCGTAGGCGGTCACCCCAAATGCCCCGCGCACGCCCGGGGTCCGCGCCAGCCGGGCCGCGGCGTCGCCCAGCGGGCGGCCGTCGAGGCTCGCCACCGCCTGGGCGCGCCGCGCGTCGGCGCCGGTCCGGTGCGTGTTCTGCACCTCCACGCCGGAGAACAGCGTCTGCAGCGCGATCGCGCCGGCCACCGCGACGGCGGTGCCGCTGACCGCCCGTGCCGAGGCGCCGCCGTCGAGCTGCAGCCGCCGCACGGCGAGCTGCCAGGCCACGCCGCCGCCGCCCAGACGCCGCACCACCGCCTCGACCAGCCAGGGCAGCAGCGTGGCGACGCCGGCCAGCAGGAGGACGACGGCCACCGCCGCCGCGAGCTCGTCCGCCTCGCCCATCCCGGCGAGCAGCGCGCTGCCCGCGGCGGGCGGGACGAGCCGCCAGGCGAGCCGGCGCCGCCGCCGGCCGGCGCCGCGCACCACGCCGAGCGGCTCGACGGCCACCGGCCGCAGCGCCAGCACCGTCGCCCCCAGCGCCGTCAGCGGCACGCCGAGTACGACGGCGAGCGCCAGCACCGGGCTCGGCCGGACGTCCGCCGGGAAGACGCTGATGTCCCACAGGGTCACGTGGCGCGCGCCGGCGCGGGCCGCCAGGAACAGCAGCGCGCCCACCACCAGCCCGCCGAGCGCGCCGAGCAGCGCCTCGCCGGCGGCCACCCGGACGGTCGTCGCCCGGTCGGCGCCGACGAGCCGCAGCGCCGCCAGCCGCCGGTCGCGCGCCTCGCCGCCGAAGCGCGCGGCGGTGGCGACGAACACGGCCACCGGCATGAGCAGCGCGGCCAGCGCGACCGCGGCGAGCAGCAGCAGCGCCGGCGGCAGCGTGGGCGGCGGGCCGGAGCCGCCGAAGCGGGCGATCCGGCGCGCGCCCGGCGGCATGACCGCGACGCCGCGGTAGTAGGCGAGCTCGCTCGGGCCCTGGACGCCGGCGTCGCCGATCTCGCCGACCACCCGGCCCCGCAGCCGGGGGCGCAGCAGCGCGCCCGCGTCCGAGCGCAGCAGCGCGGCGAGGGCCGGCGAGACCACGAGCTCGCCCGGCCGCGGCAGCCGCGCGACGCCCGGCGGCAGCGGCGCGTCCGGGCCGGCCGCGCTCACGAGCCGGCCGCGGACGTCCTCGCCGCGGAAGGTCGTGTCGGCGTCGGCGATCGCCAGCCGCCCGGCCCGCGCGGTCGTCGTGTCGTCGCGCGCGTAGTTGCGGTCGCGCCGCGCGTCCAGCATGTTCGGCACGGCGGCCGCCACCAGCAGCAGCGCCACGCCGAGCCCGATGCCGCAGGCGCCGAGCGCGATCCGCGTCCGCCCGCCGGCCAGCCCGAGCCGCGCGCCCAGCAGCAGCGCCCTCACGCCGCGTGCGCGAGGTCGCGGGTGCGGCCGTCGCGCACGACGACCTCGCGGTCCGAGTAGGCGGCCACGCGCGGCTCGTGGGTGACCAGCACGACCGCGGCGCCGGACTCCCGCGCCGCGGCCGTGAGCAGTTGCATCACCCGCTCGCCGTTCAACGAGTCCAGCGCGCCGGTCGGCTCGTCGGCGAACACGACGCGCGGCTCGCCCACCAGCGCGCGGGCCACGGCGACCCGCTGCCCCTCGCCGCCGGACACCTCGCCCGGGAGCGCGCCGGCGAGCTCCGCCACCTCGAGCCGCTCCAGCCAGGCGTGTGCCCGCCGCTGCGCCTCGCGCCGCCGCACGCCCTCCAGCCGCAGCGGCAGCGCCACGTTCTCCACGCACGGCAGCTCGGGGACGAGCCGGCCGAACTGGAAGACGAAGCCGAAGGCGCGCCGGCGCAGCGCGCTGCGCTCGGCGTCGGAGAACGCGGTCACGTCGCGGCCGTCGAACCGCACCCGCCCGGCGTCCGGCCGGACGATGCCCGCCAGGCAGTGCAGCAGCGTCGACTTGCCCGAGCCCGAGGGACCCATCACCGCCACGATCTCGCCCGCGTCGACGGCCAGCCCGGCATCCGTCAGCGCCGGCGTCGCACCGAACGTCTTCGCCAGCCCCTGCGCCTCGAGCAGGCTCATGCCGCCACCTCCGCGGTCAGCGCGTCCAGGCGCGCGGCGGTCAGCTCCAGCCAGCGCAGGTCAGCCTCGAGGTGGAAGAGCGCGTGGTCGCACACCAGCTGGTCGGCGATGTCGCCGGCGGCCTTGCGGCGGGTCAGCTCGCGCATCGC
>JAICUS010000363.1 GCA_025935735.1 Solirubrobacteraceae bacterium
GGCCGGCTGGCGCCAGGTGGCCGCGCGGTCGTCGAAGCTCACGCCGGCGCGCTGTAGCGCGTCGCGGGTGTGCTCCAGGCAGGCCCGGGTGACGCCGAGCGCCATCGCGGCCACGAGCGGGCGCGTGTTGTCGAAGGTCTGCATGGCTCCGCCGAAGCCACCGGCGGTCGTGATCTCGGGGTCGCCGAGGAGGTCCTGCGCCGACACCCGGCAGTCGTCGAGGTGGAACGCCGCGGTGTCCGACGCGCGGATGCCGAGCTTGTGCTCGACGCGCTCGAGGATCAGGCCGGGGTTCGAGCGCTCGACCACGAACGACTTGATCGCCGCGCGGCCCAGTGAGCGGTCGAGCGTCGCCCAGACGACGACGAGCTCCGCCCGCTCGCCGGCGGTGACGTAGATCTTCTCGCCGTCGAGCACGTACTCGTCGCCCTCGCGGATGGCGGTCGTGCGGATCGCGGAGGCGTCGGAGCCGGCCTCGGGCTCGGTGATGGCCATCGCCGCCCAGCGGCCGCCGTAGCGAGCGAGCTGCTCCTCGGTGGCCACGGCGGCGATCGCGCTGTTGCCCAGGCCCTGGCGCGGGAGCGCGAGCAGCAGCCCGACGTCGCCCCAGCACATCTCGACGATCGACAGGACCGTGGAGAGGTTCGCGCCGTTGCGGTTCTCGCCGTTGCCGTCTCCCGCGCGGCGCACGCCGGACGCGCCCGCGCCCTCCATCGCCGCGTTCATGCCGTCGATCGCCGCCGCGAGCATGTCCAGCTCGACCGGCCGGTCGTGCTCGCCGCGGTCGTAGCGGCGCGAGATCGGGCGCAGGACGTTCTCGGCCACCTCGTGGGCCTGGGCGGCCAGGCCGCGGAACTTGCGTGGGGTCTCGAGGTCGATCATCTAGACGGCGAGCGCTCCCTCCATCACGCCGGCCGCGCGCAGGTCGCGGTACCAGCGCTCGACCGGGTGCTCCTTGACGTAGCCGTGGCCGCCGAGCAGCTGGACGCCGTGCGAGCCGATCGCCGCGCCCTTGTCCGCGCACAGCCGCCGGGCGAGGCCGACGGCGTGGCCGGCGGCGCGGGCGTGGTCGAGCAGCGCGGCGGCGCGCAGCGTGGCCAGGCGCATGCCCTCGGCCTCGATGGCCACGTCGGCCACGGTGAACGCGACGGCCTGGCGGTGGGAGATCGGCTCGCCGAACGCCCTGCGCTCGTTGACGTAGGGGATGACGTAGTCCAGCACCGCCCGCGCGGTGCCGCAGGCCAGCGCGCACCAGGCGAGCCGCGCGCGGTCGATCAGCTCGGCGTAGTCGTCGCCCGCGCACAGCAGCTCCCCGCGCACGCCGTCGAGGGTGAGGCGCGCGGTAGCCGCCGCGCGCACGCCCATGGCCGGCTCGGGCCGCGCGGTCAGCCCGCGGCCGGGCTCCACGATGAACGCCGCGGGTCCGGTCTCGGTGCGCGCGGCCACGAGCAGCAGGTCGGCGGTCGCGCCCAGCGGCACCAGCGCCTTCTCGCCCGTGACGACCCAGCCGGTGGCGTCGCGGCGCGCGGTCGTCGCGGGCGCGAACGGGTCGAACAGCGCGCCGGGCTCGAGCAGCGCGAGCGCGGCGGGCGCCACGTCCTCGCCGGTGAACGCGGGCAGGTAGGTGGCCTGCTGGCCGGCGTCGCCGAAGCGGGCGAGCGCCGCCGCCACGCCGGCGGGCGCGAGCAGGGCGACGGTCAGGCCCATGTCGCCGCGGGCGAGTGCCTCCGCGGCCAGCACGCCGGTGACGGAGGACCGCTCCGCGGTCAGCCCGCCCAGCTCCTCGGGCACGCCGAGCAGCGCCACGCCGATCTCGGCCGCCTCGCCCGCCAGCCCCGCGGGCGCCGTACACGCCGCGTCCGCTTGCGCCGCCGCCGGCCGCAGGCGCTCGGACGCGAACGCGCCCAGCGCCTCCACGAGCATCGCCTGCTCGTCGGTGGGGGTCAGGTCGAACAGGCCGCGGTCCTCGGCCGGCCGCTGGCGCGCGCCGCGGCCGATGCCCTGCACGCGGGCGAACGCGCGCCCGGCGCGGACGCCCTCGCGCGTGAGGCTCGTCAGCGCGCGCTCGGCGGGGGCGCGCAGCCCGAGCCGATCGAGCGCCGGAGAGCCCGCCGCGACGCGCAGGGCCCGCAGCCCGACCTTCATGCCCGCACCCGGCAGCGAGGTCATACGGCGCGCAGGCTAGTCGCGCAGCGGGCCTCCAGGCGCCGCCTGTGGCCCATCTCACACCTAAAGAGGTCTGGCAACAAGGGGTCAGACCCCTTGAGTCGGGTCGGCTAAAGGGGTCTGACCCCTTTAGGGTTGGGGGATGGCGTATGCGCCGGTTGCTCCCCAGGTCGGGCCGCTGCTGCGGGACTGGCGCAAGCGGCGGCGGCTGAGCCAGCTCGACCTCGCGCTGGAGGCCGGCGTGTCGGCTCGGCACGTGAGCTTCATCGAGACCGGGCGGTCGACTCCGAGCCCGGAGATGCTGCTGCGGCTGGCCGGCAAGCTCGACGTGCCGCCGCGGGAGAGCAACGAGCTGCTGATCGCCGCCGGCTACGCCCCGCGCTACGGCGCGCTGGCCTACGAGGCGCCGGAGATGGACCCCGTGCGCGCGGCGATCGACCGGCTGCTGGCCGCGCACGATCCCTATCCCGCGGTGGTGGTCGACCGCCACTGGGAGCTGATCGCGGCCAACCAGGGCGTCGGCCTGCTCACGGACGGTGTCGCGCCCGAGCTGCTCGAGCCGCCGGTCAACGCGCTGCGGCTCGCGCTGCACCCCGACGGCGTGGCCCGCCGCATCCTCAACCTGGCCGAGTGGCGCGGGCACCTGCTCGAGCGGCTCGAGCGCCAGGCGCGGCTGACCGGCGACCCGGCGCTGCACACCCTGCTGCGCGAGCTGCGCGGCTACCCCGGGGGCGAGTCGCACGACCCGCACGAGCACGACGTCTTCGTCCCGCTCCGGCTCGCCGGGCCGGACGGGACCGAGCTCAGCTTCCTCTCCACCGTGGCCACGTTCGGCACCGCGGTCGACGTCACCGCGGCCGAGCTGTCGATCGAGTCGTTCTTCCCGGCCGACGCGGCCACCGCGGCGGCCTTACCTGCCAGGTAATCGACCGCGCGCCGCCGCCGCGGGAGCCTCCGCGGCATGACCAGATCAACAAAGGCTCCGGCGCTCGCGGTGCTCATGGCCGCGACCTTCATGTTCGTCCTCGACTTCTTCATCGTGAACGTCGCCATGCCGTCGACGCAGCGCGACCTGCACGCGTCCGACGGCGCGATCCAGCTCGTCGTGGCGACCTACGCCATCGCCCTCGCCGCCGGGCTGATCGTCGGCGGCCGCCTCGGCGACCTCATCGGCCGCCGGCGCGCGCTGATGATCGGCCTCGGCATCTTCACCGTCGCCTCCGCCGTGTGCGGCGACGCGCAGACCGCCACGGTCCTCATCGCCGGCCGGGTCGCGCAGGGCCTCGGGGCGGCGCTGTTCTCCCCGCAGGTCCTCGCGATCATCGGCGTCACCTACCAAGGTGAGGAGCGCACCAAGGCGATCACGCTCTACGGGCTCGTGCTCGGGCTCGGCGCCGTCAGCGGCCAGCTGATCGGCGGGCTGCTGATCCACTTCGACATCCTCGGGCTCGGCTGGCGCAGCTGCTACCTCGTCAACCTGCCGATCGGCCTCGCCGCGCTGGTCCTCGCCCCGCGGGCGATCGCCGAGTCGCGCGGCGCGAACGCGAAGCTCGACGCCGGCGGCGCCGTGCTCGTCGCCGCCGCGCTGGTGGCGATCGTGCTGCCGCTCGTCGAGGGGCGCGCGCAGGGCTGGCCGCTGTGGACGTGGCTGAGCCTGGCCGCCGCCGTGCCGCTGCTGGCCGTGTTCGTGCGCACGCAGCGCCGGGCCGCCGCGCCGCTGCTGCCGCCCGGCCTGTTCGCGCACCGCTCCTTCAGCGCGGGCCTGGCCGTCTCGATCGTCTTCTACGCCGGCATGGCCTCGTTCTTCCTCGTGCTGGCCATCTACCTGCAGGAGGGCCGCGGGCAGGACGCGCTCGGCTCCGGGCTGACGTTCACGCCGCTGGCTGCGGGCTACCTGACCGCGTCGATCGCCGCGCCGCGCCTCGGCCGCCGTGCGCTGCAGCTGGGCGGGCTCGTCCGCGCGGCCGGCCTCGCGGGCCTGGCGGCCGCGGTCGAGCTCGGCGCCTCCACCGGCGCGCTCGTCCCGATCCTGCTGGTCGACGGCATCGGCATGGGCCTGCTCACGGCGCCGCTCGTCGCCACCGTGCTGGCCGGGATGGACCCGCGGGACGCGGGCGCCGCCACCGGCGTGCTGTCGACGGCCCAGCAGGTGGGCAACACGATCGGCGTGGCGGTCATCGGCGCCGTGTTCTACGGCGCGCTGGGCGGCGGCTTCGACCACGCGTTCGCCACCGCCGTGCTGGCCATCCTCGGCGCCTGCCTGGCCGTGGCCGCGCTCGTGCCGCTGCTGCGCGGCCGGCGCGCAACGGGAATCCCGGCCGCGGAGGCGGCGACCGCGTAGAACTCCCGGGTACATGAGCGACGCGTACGTCGAGGCCGGCGGGCGGGAGCTGCGGGTGAGCAGCCCGGACCGGGTGATCTTCCCGTCCACCGAGCGCACCGCGGCGGTGACCAAGCTCGACGTCGTCAACTACTACCTGGCGGTGGGCGACGGGATCATGCGCGCGCTCCACCGCCGGCCGACGACGCTCGAGCGCTGGCCCAAGGGCGTCCATCCCGGACTCGTGCTCGCCACCCGCGAGTCGACCCGCGGGGCGGACGCGTTCTTCCAGAAGCGGATCCCGCGCGGGGCGCCGGACTACGTGCGCACCGCGCGCATCCAGTTCCCGTCGGGCCGCTCCGCCGACGAGGTCGCGCCCACCGAGATCGCCGTGGTCGGCTGGTGCGCGCAGATGGGCACGATCACCTTCCACCCCTGGCCGGTGCGCGACGACGACGTCGACCATCCGGACGAGCTGCGCATCGACCTCGACCCGCAGCCCGGCACCGACTTCGCCGACGCGGTCCGCGTGGCCGGCGTGGCCCGCGAGCTGCTGGGCGACCTCGGCTACCGCGGCTTCCCGAAGACCTCCGGCGGGCGCGGCGTGCACATCTATGTGCGCATCGAGCCGTGCTGGACGTTCACCGACGTCCGCCACGCGGCGATCGCCTTCGGCCGCGAGCTCGAGCGCCGGCTGCCCGGCGAGGTGACGACGAAGTGGTGGAAGGAGGAGCGGGGAGAGAAGATCTTCGTCGACTACAACCAGAACGCCCGCGACCGCACGATCGCCTCGGCCTACAGCCTGCGCCCGAAGCCCGGCGGCCCGGTGTCGGCGCCGCTGGACTGGGACGAGCTCCCCGACGTCGCGCCCGAGGACTTCACCGTGGCCACCATGCCCGCCCGGTTCGCCGCGGTCGGCGACCGCCACGCGGCCATCGACGACAAAGCCCACTCGCTGCAGCCGCTGCTCGAGATGTATGCCCGTGACGAGGAGGGCGACATGCCGTATCCGCCCGACTACCCGAAGATGCCGGGCGAGCCGAAGCGCGTGCAGCCCTCGCGCGACACCGACCGTCAGGGCGACTGAGGCAGCTTCTTCGCGCCCCGCCGGGTCACCGGATTCGACGGCGGCGGGACGACCGGGCCGATGTCGCCGTCCGGCGCCTCGTCGAGGTCGACGATCACCGGCGCGTGGTCGGACGGCCCGGAGCCCTTGCGGGCCTGGCGGTCGATCCAGGCGGCCTTGACGCGCTCGGCCACCGGCGCGCTCGCCAGCACGAGGTCGATCCGCATGCCGAGGTCCTGGTGGAACATCCCCGCGCGGTAGTCCCAGTAGCTGAACACGCGCTCGCCCGGCCAGCGGTCGCGCACCACGTCGCGCAGGCCGAGCGCCTGCAGCTCGGCCAGCGCCTCCCGCTCCGGCGGCGTGACGTGCGTCTGGCCGACGTAGGCGTCCGGGTCGAACACGTCGTCGTCGGTCGGGGCGATGTTCATGTCGCCGAGGACGATCGTCGCCTCCGGGCCGGCGGCCACCATCTCGCGCAGCGCGCCGAGCCATTCCAGCTTGTAGGCGTAGTGGTCGGAGTCCGGCTCGCGGCCGTTCGGGACGTAGACGCAGACGATGCGGATGCCGCCGCAGGTCGCGGAGACGGCGCGGGCCTCGGGATCGGGGAAGCCCGGCGCGCCGGGGATGCCGGTGGTCACGTCCTCCAGCCCGGCGCGGGAGAGGATCGCCACGCCGTTCCAGGCGCCCTGGCCGTGGGCCGCCACCTCGTAGCCGCGGTCCGCGAGCTCGGAGCCGAGCAGCTCGGCGAACGCGGCGTCTATCAGCTTGGTCTCCTGCAGGCACAGGACGTCCGGCTGCCGCTGGTCCA
>JAICUS010000527.1 GCA_025935735.1 Solirubrobacteraceae bacterium
CGGCGACGGCCCGTTCACGATCGCCCGCGGCGGCCCCGGGGGCGCGGCGAGCGCGATCACCGGCGCCGGCCTGGAGGAGACGCTCGAGCGCGACGGCCAGGGCCGGCCGAAGACCCGCACGCTCAAGGTCGGCGCCAACCAGCGCTACCGGCTCGAGCTCAGCTACGCCCACGACGGCACGATCGCCCGCCGGGTGGAGACCGTCGACGGCGCCGCGCACACCTACGACTACCACTACGACGCCGACGGGCAGCTCACCGGCGTCGACCGCGACGGCACGGCGGTCGAGCGCTACGGCTACGACGCCGACGGCAACCGCTCCACGCGGCAGCTCGGCGCCGGCGCGCCGGAGACGAGCGCGTTCGACGACGAGGACCGCCTGACCGCGCGCGGCGGCACCGCGTACTCGTTCGACGCGGCGGGGTTCCTGACCGCGCGCGGCGCCGACACGTTCCACTACGACGCGCGCGGCGAGCTGCTGAGCGCGACGGTCGGCGCGACCACCGTGAGCTACCGCTACGACGCGATGGGCCGCCGGGTGGCCCGCGTCGAGGGCGGCCAGGTGACTCAGTACCTGTACGGCGATCCGGGGAACGCGCTGCGGGTGACCGCCACGCGCTCGCCCGCCGGGGTGCTGACCACCTACCGCTACGACGAGGACGGCGTGCTCTACGCGTTCGAGCGCGGCGGGCAGCGGTTCTTCGTCGGCACCGACCAGGTGGGCACGCCGCACGTGGTGACCAACTCGTCGGGCACGGTCGTCGACGTGCGGACCTACGACGCGTTCGGCAACCTGGTCAGCGACTCGCAGCCGTCGTTCGACCTGCCGATCGGCTACGCCGGCGGCCTGGAGGACCGGGTCACGGGGCTCGTGCGGTTCGGCTTCCGCGACCTCGACACGGCGTCGGGGCGCTGGACGGCCCGCGACCCCGCGCTCTACGGCGGCGGCCAGGCGAACCTGTACGCCTACGTGGCCAACGACCCGGTCGCGCTGCGCGACCCGACGGGCCTGTGGTGCGTCGGCGGCTCCGTCTACGACGGGATCGGCGGCGGGGCGACGATCTGCCACACCGACGAGGGCACCGCGGTCTGCTTCGAGGTCGGCTTCGGGATCGGGATCAGCGGCAAGGTCCTCAGCCCGGGCGTCGACAACGGCGGCCTGCCGCCGGACGGCGAGTCGATCGTCGCCGAGGCCAAGGCGAACGTGCCCGGCTTCGGGGTCGGCGTCTCCCTGGAGCTCAACAACTGCGGCGACCTCACCCCGGGCGGGTCGGTCGACGCGGGCGTGTTCAACGTCAACCTCGCCGACGGCACGACCCAGGTCGAGATGCCCGTCTACGAGGAGGGCGCGTCGGTCAAGCTGGCGGCCAAGGTGTGCCGCCGGGTCGGGGGGAGCTGAGCCCCGCAGGGAGGGGTCAGACCCCTTGAGTCACTGCGACTCAAGGGGTCTGACCCCGGTTCAGCGTACTTGGATGCGGACCGTGCGGGCGACCACGCGGCCGTTGTCGACCACGTCGCGGTAGCCGCCGGAGGCGAGCTTGCGCTGGTAGACCAGCGTGAGCGTCGTCCGGCCGCGGTGATTGGCGGTGATCCGCGCGCCGTTGGCGCCGGGGGTCACGGTGACCACGCGCGGGTCGGCGCCGCGGGCGTCGACGCGGTTGAGCGGGTTGGCCAGCGCCAGGCGGGCGCCGCCCGCGCTGGTCACCGTCCAGCGGATGCGCGCGCTCTGGCCGCGGCGCAGCCGCAGGTGGTGCGGCGTGGCCCGCAGCCGGTATGGGGCGACGCCGGACGGCACGGGCTCGTCGCTGGTGGAGGCGTGGATGGCCAGTGCCGGGTGGCCGGTCGAGTCAAGCGTGCCGTCGTCGATGGTCAGCCGGTCGGTGTAGAGCCGGCGCTGGGAGGCGTCGGGCGTGGGGCGGCCGTGGTGGACGTAGTACGCCTCCCGGCCGTCGGGCGAGAACGCGAGGCTGCCGTGGCCCGGCCCGTACATGCCGATCTGGGCGTTCTGGGCGAGGATCGGGTTGGCCGCGGCCTTCTTGTACGGGCCGAGCGGGCTGTCGGCGACCGCGTAGCCCACGCCGTAGAACGGCGACTGCCAGTTGTTGGCCGAGTATGTGAGGTAGTACGCGGTCTTTCCGGCGTACGTGTGGGCGAAGGTGGTCGAGCCCTCCTCCCAGCGGCGGTCCTTGTTGACGCCGCCGGTCTTCTCATAGTCGTCGACGTGCGCGTTCTCCCAGGATTGCGGGTCGTCCTTGTAGCTGAGGATCTGCACCCAGCCGTCGCGCCGTGGGCCGGCCGGGCCGCCGGGGGAGGCTTTCGCGCCGCGGTAGGCGGGGGCGATCGACGGCATCGTGCGGCCCGTCGGGTCGTTCCACCAGGCGCGCGTGAGCGGCACGGCCAGGATGTCCGAGGACTCGATGTACTTGCCCAGCTGGTCGTCCCAGACCCAGTTGCGGTAGGCGTTGCGCGAGTAGAAGAGGTACTGCCTGCCGCCGGGGCCGAAGTAGACGTCGGGGTCGATGGTCGGGATGTAGGTCCCGAGCGGCGCCGTCTCGCCCTCCTGCTCGGTGGCCGGCGGCTTCTTCTGGTCCGGCCCCATGATCAGGTTGACGTCGTGGTAGTCGGGGTCGTACGGGTTGTAGTCGATCGGTCCGTTCGCGATGTTGTGGAACGGGCCGCGGGGCGAGCGCGACACGGCCACGCCGATCTTGCACGGCTCCTCGAAGCTCGCGTAGCCGAACCAGTCCTGCTTGTGCGCGTCCGAGCGGGCGGCGTAGAACAGGAAGTACAGGCCGGTCCGCGGGTTGCGGTACACCTCGGGCGCCCAGAACCAGTCGTTGCCCCACTGCTTGGGGTCGTCGACCGGCAGCGCGCCGCCCCGGACCTTCTTCCAGGTGACGAGGTCGGCCGACTTGTAGATCCCGAAGTGGAAGCCGCTGTCGGCGCCCTCGGTGGAATAGGCGTAGTAGGTACGCGACGGCGCGTCGTAGAGCACGTACGGGTCGGCCGCGGCGAGGGCGGCGTCGTTGTAGTACGTGGCGTTCGTCTTGGTCGCCGCGCGGGCGGGCGCCGCGACCAGCAGCGCCGCGGCGGCGGCGAGAACCACACATCTGCGCATGCCGGGTCCCTACCCGGGGCAGCGGAACGGCTAGCGCGCGGCGGCCGCGAACGCGCGGGCGACGGTGCGCCAGCCGGCCTTGCGGCGCTCGTGCCAGCGGACGCGGTTCCAGCCCGCCCAGGCGTAGGACCGGGCGGCGATCGCCGGGCGGCCCGCGGGGGCGACGGCGAGCCCGATCGGCCCGGCGTGCGCGGCGGTCACGCTGCCGTCGGGATGGGCGACGTCGACAAGGTGGCTTGACGGATCGGCGTAGGTGAGCAGGGCCCAGGGGATGCGCAGCTCGACCGTCGAGCCGCCGCCGGCGGCCAGCACGCGGTCGTCGCTCCCGCCGGCCCCGGGCGCGCGGCCCCAGCGCAGCCGCGAGATGTCCAGGAACTCGGCCGGCCGGCGAGCGGGCGGTTGAGCAGCAGCCGCGGCGGCGCTCAGTCGCCGTCCGGCGCGAAGTACGGCCAGACGAGCGGGAAGTTGTCCGAGGCCGCGGACCAGTCGATCCGGGCGCTGTGCGCGCCGAGCGTCAGCGCCACGTCGGCGTCCGGGTCGACGCCCGGGCGTCCCGGCAGGCCGGAGCTGCCGCCCGGCCGCACGTCGAAGCCGAGCTGCAGCGCGGCCGGCCCGCGGCGGCGGACGAGCAGGTAGAGGTAGGCGGCGTCGCTGGTGGCGCGGACCTCGCGCACGGCGCCGCGAGAGCGCAGCAGCACCTTGGCGTGCCGCCATTCCTTCGCCCGCCCGTCGAGCGCGACCGCCGGGCGCCGGCCGGGCTCGGCGGCCACGAGGCCGAACTGCGCCTCGTTGGTCAGCACGTTCTTCCACAGCGCCCGCCGCTCGGCGGGCTGGGCGATGGGCTCGGTGTTCCAGGTCCGCTTGAACCACTCGTCGAGGTACTCGAAGACGATCCCGCCGGCCATCCCGGCGCCCTTGATGTCGCGCAGCATCGCCGCGTCCATCGATCCTGCCTCGGTCTCGGAGTGGTTGCCCTGGTCGCGGCCGAGCGGGCCGTGGTGGGCGTCTCCCAACCCGCTGGGCACGCCGAACTCGGTGATCATCACCGCCTGGCCGGCATGGTGGGCGCGCAGGTCGCGCAGGTAGGCGGCGTACGGGTCGGCGGCGGAGCGCAGGTCGGCCTGCAGGCCGAGGAAGTCGGGGTAGTACGGATA
>JAICUS010000523.1 GCA_025935735.1 Solirubrobacteraceae bacterium
CGCAGTGCACTCGCGAGTTGGGCGCGACCGCCTTCGGATCCTGGACGGCTTCTCCGGCAGTGGAGTCGTCTCACGCATGTTCACGCGATAGGCCTCCCATCTTGTCGTCAATGACATTGAGGATTACGGACGAACCGAAGCACGGTGTCGCCGCTGGATCTCCGCAAGTAATAGACATGCGCTGTCACAGTGACGCGGCGATTACGGAGATTCCGGCACCCGCGAAACTATTGTAAGGCTCGCGGTGCTCGGTGACTCGGCCGAGCTGCTCGAGCGTTGCAAGCATGTCCGGCGGTGAGATGAAGCCGCCATCTGATCTCCGCATTCAGCGCGCTGGGACAGTAATCAATCTCACTTCCTCGCGGCAGGAAACGCAGCTTGGCCGAGCGTTGTAGCGCCCGAACGTGCTCGACCGTGTAGTGACGATCTTGATGCTCGGTCTGCTGAACACTCTGTTGGTCGACACTAGACTCCTCGCGCGTGGCGGACGCAAAGCGCATGCAGCTGCGGGGGCTGCACCACGTCACGGCGATCTGCCGGGACATCGAGCAGACGATCGCGTTCTATCGCGACGTGCTCGGCATGGCCGTCGTGCTCGACGGGCCGTCCGACGACGACCCCCACGCCCGCCATGTGCGCTTCGCGGCCGGCGACGGCAGCTTCGTGAGCTTCCTGCACTACCCGCGGATGCCCGACGGCGTGGTCGGGATCGGCTCCACGCACCACTTCGCGCTCACGGTCGACAGCGCCGAGGAGCTGCGGGCGTGGCGCGACTACCTGCGCGAGCAGGGCGCCGGCGCCACCGACGTCCACGACCGCGGGCCGTTCCGCGCGATCTACACGCGCGACCCCGACGGCCACATCGTCGAGATCGCCACGCGCTGGCTTCGCATCGGCGCCGGCGGGCCGCTCACTTAGCGAGCCTGCTCGCCGGCGCCGCGCGCGTCTCTCAGGCCAGCGCGAACCGGTCTGGGACCAGCTCGCCGCTCAACCGGGCCGCCAGCTCGTGACGCTGGCGCTCGGTCATCGAGCCGATCGTCTTCGTCTCCGACATGCGCATCGTGCCGAGGAAGCGGTGGCAGCGCGTCCGGCCCCACCTGTGCTGGCTCATCAGCAGATCCGCGATCGACATGCTGTCCGCCTCCCACGGGCACGTCAGCACCACGTCGGCCGCCGTCACCTCGCCCTCGGCCACCTGGCGCTTGAGATCGGCCCGGGCCAGCCGGACCCGGTTGGCCCGCTCAAGTGCGCGCATGTGCTGTGGCGCCAGTGCTGTGGCGGTTGCGTCCATCGAACCTCCCCGCGTGTATCCCACCCTCTCTGCGGTGGGCCATCCGTCGTTTGTACGTTGTCCCGCGACCGCGCGCGCGCACAGACCCGGCCACAAGCCGTGCGCCCAAGGACGTACGGCCCTCTCCGGCCGCCTGACCAGTGCGAGACCCGCTTTGCGTTCCGGAAGTGTCCCTTTCCGGAGCGTCTGCGCCGAGCGCCGATCGCGGCCCGGAGGCTAGACCCGAAGCGCCGCCGGATTCAACGCTCAACCACCCTCTGCACTCGCAAAGAGCATGAGATTTTTACGTGCCGTTTCCATCCGGTGAATGTGCTATGACCGGGTTTCGGGCAGCGGTCCGTGCTCGCGCTCGAAGTCCTGCTTGACGTTTTGGAAGGCGGCGAGCGCGCGGTCCAGCACCGCCCGGTCGTGGGTGGCCATGACGCTCGTGCGCAGCAGCGCCCCGCCGGGCGGGACCGCCGGGTGGATGGCCACGTTGACGTAGACGCCGGCGTCGTAGAGCGCCCGCCACAGCAGCACGGCCTTCCAGTCGTCGCCCACCACCACCGGCACCACCGGCGTGATCGTCGGCTCGGCCTCGATCGTCCGCAGACCGAGCGCGCGCAGGCCGGACGACAGGTAGCGGGCGTTGTCGAGCACGCGGGCGAACAGCTCCGGCCCCTCGGGCGAGCGGACGATCCGCAGTGCGGCCAGCGCCGCGCCCACCGCCGCGGGCACCCCGGCCGCGGTGAACAGGAAGGCGCGCGAGGAGATGCGCAGGAAGTCGATGACCTCGTGCGGGCCGGCGATGAACCCGCCGCAGGAGGCCAGCGACTTCGAGAACGTCCCCATCCGCAGGTCGACGTCGGCCTCGACGCCGAACAGCTCCGCCGTCCCTGCCCCGCGCGCGCCGAGCACGCCCGCCGCGTGCGCCTCGTCGACCATCAGCCGCGCCCCGTACGCCCGGCAGAGCTCGACGATCCGCGGCAGCGGCGCGATGTCGCCCTCCATCGAGAAGACGCCGTCGACCACCACCAGCACGCCGCCACCGTCGTCCTGCGCCCGCTGGAGCATCTTCTCCAGCTTGTCGAGGCGGTTGTGGCGGAACGGCCGCAGCTTGGCCCGCGAGAGCAGGCAGCCGTCGAGGATCGAGGCGTGGTCGGCCGAGTCGGCGATCACGGTGTCGCCGGGGCCGAGGATCGTCCCCAGCGTGCCCACGTTGGCCTGGTGGCCGGTCGAGAAGACGATCGCCTCCTCGGTGCCCATCCACTCGGCCAGCTCGGCCTCGAGCTGCAGGTGCAGGTCGAGCGTCCCGTTGAGCAGCCGCGAGCCGGTCAGCCCGGTGCCGTAGCGGTCCAGCGCGTCGCGGGCGGCGGCGCGCACGCGCTCGTCCGCGGTCAGCCCGAGGTAGTTGTTGGAGCCGAGCATGATCCGCTCGGCGCCCTCCATGTCGACCACCGGCCCGGCCGGCCCCTCCAGCCGCCGGAAGTACGGCAGCAGGTCCGCCTCCCGCGCGGCCCGCAGCTGCTCGGAGCGCTCGTGGCCGCGGACCTTGGCGAAGACGTCGATGGCGGTCGGCATGTAGGGTCTGCCCTCGTGAGCGTGGTCGTGCGTCCCGTCCAGACGCGACGGGACCGGAAGGAGTTCGTCGAGCTCCCGTACCGGCTGCACTCTAGCTCCGGGGTGTGGGTGCCTCCGCTGCGGCTGGAGCGGCGTCTGTTCCTGTCGGAGCGCCAGAACGCGTTCTTCTCGCACGGCGCCGCGCAGCTGTTCGTGGCCGAGCGCGACGGGCGCGTCGTCGGGCGGATCTCGGCCCAGTACGACGACGCGTTCAACCGCTTCCACGGCAACCGCTGGGGGATGTTCGGCTTCCTCGAGCTCGAGGACGACCCGGAGATCCTGCCGCCGCTGCTGGCCGCCGCGGAAGGCTGGCTGCGGGCCCACGGCCGCGACCACATGATCGGCCCGATGGACTTCACGATGAACGACGAGGCCGGCGTCCTGTTCGAGGGCTTCGACCGCGAGCCGATGATCAAGCAGCCCTGGCACCCGCCCTACTACCGGCGGCGCTGCGAGGAGGCGGGGCTGACCAAGGCGGTCGACCTGTTCATGTACGCGCTGGTGATCGACGACCGCGAGCGCGTGCTGCCGGTCGTGTTCAAGCTGGCCGAGCAGGTCGGGCCGCGCCACGGCATCCGCATCCGCCACATGACCCGGCGCTCGCTGCGGCGCGACATGGACCGCTTCGCCGACGTCTACAACTCGGCCTGGAGCGAGAACTGGGGCTTCGTGCCCTATGGCAAGCGCGACCTCGACGTCTACGCGCAGGAGCTCCAGCTCGTGTTCGACCGCAACTGGTTCATGGTGGCCGAGACGGCCGACGGCGACACGGCGGCGGTGGCGATCACCGTGCTCGACGTCAACCAGGTCCTCAAGGGGATGAACGGCCGGCTGCTGCCGCTCGGCTGGTGGCGCTACCTGCGCAAGGCGCGCTACATCGACCGCGTGCGCGTCGGCTTCCTGGGCGTCAAGCCGTCCTACCAGCACACCGGCGTGGCCGCGGCGCTCTACGTCGAGCACTTCGACATGAGCGCGCGGACGCCGATCAAGCACGGCGAGATGGGCTGGATCCTGGAGAGCAACCGCAACATGAACCGGGCGATGGAGGCCATGGGCGGGCGGATCGTCAAGCGCTACCGCCTGTACGAACGCGCGCTTTGAAGTTAGGGCACCCTGATGGGTAGGGTGTAGACATGGACCGCTCGGAGTACCTGAAGGCGAGCCCGCCGATGTTCAAGTCGGGCCTGCTCGACCGCTTCACCCGGGTCCATCACCTGGTCCCGGTCGTCATCTTCCTGCCCGCCATCTTGCTCCTGTTCGCGGCCGGTATCGGCCGCCTGGGGCTGCTCTCCGCCGTCCTGTACGCGATCGGCGGCTACGCGTTCTGGACGCTGGCCGAGTACTGGATCCACCGCGGGATCTTCCACTTCGAGCCCGAGCAGGGCGTCGGCGCGCGGCTGCACTGGATGGTCCACGGCGTCCACCACGACCACCCGAACGACCCG
>JAICUS010000291.1 GCA_025935735.1 Solirubrobacteraceae bacterium
CGGAGCGACTCGTCGAGGTCGATCATCGGCGCGCGCCCCGCGGCCTGGTAGAGCAGGTAGAGCAGCGTCTCGGTGAAGTTGTCGGGCTGCACCGGGCAGCCGGGGACGTTGACGATGGGCAAGCCCGCCTTGGAGCGGAAATCCCAACCGAGGTAATCGGCGAGGCCCATGCAGCCGGTGGGGTTGCCCGCCATCGCGTGGATGCCGCCGTAGGTCGCGCACGTGCCGATGGCGATCACGCCCCACGCCTTGGGCGCGAGCTGGTCGATCCACCAATTGAGCGTCAGCGGCTCGCCGGTCGCCTCGTCGTTGCCGAACGAGGTCCAGTACCCGTCGCCGTTGATCTGCTCGTTGGGGATCGAGCCCTCGATGACCAACACGAACGGCAGCGCCGGCTCGCCGCGCGCCGCCGCCCGGAACGGCGTGAGGAACTCCTCGCCGCCGAGCGTGGGCGAGAGCACCTTGTTGTGCAGGTTGACCTTCGGGATGCCCGGGATGGCACCGAGCAGCACGTCCTCGATCCCCGGCTGCCCGGCCGCCGTGACCGACACGGAGTCTCCGTCGCAGCTCATCCCCTCCGAGATCCAGAGGATGTCGAGCTCCTCAACACCGGCCACTGGGCACCTCCTCCATCGTCAATGCGTCGACGAGCAGCTCCTCTCCCCGGACGAGCTCGACGTCGACGCTTCCGCAGGCCCGGCAGGCCAGCGGGAATGCGTCCCATGCGCTCTGCGTCCCGCACCCGCGGCAGATGCCCGCGGCCGGGACCTCCTCGACGATCAGCTCCGCGCCCTCGGCGCCGGTCCCGTCGGCCACGAGGGTCCACGCGAACGTCAGCGCGTCGGGCACCACCTGGCGTAGGTGGCCGACCTTCACCTCGACGCTCTCGATCCGCCGCCCGTCCGCGTGCCGGAGGGCGATCCTCAGCAGCGCGTCGGCGATCGAGAGCTCGTGCATCAGCAGATCCTGGGCAGCGGGTCGCCGACCAGCTCGTCCATCACCCGCCGGCCGCCGAACGCGGTTTCCACCAACACCATCCCGGGCGGCTCGGCGCGGACCTCGCCGATCTCCGCGGCGTCAGGGTCGAACGCTCGCAGGGCTTGGAGCGCCGCGTCCGCGCGCTCGGGCGCGACGAGCGCGACGAGCTTGCCCTCGTTGGCCACGTACAGCGGGTCGATCCCCAGCAGCTCGCAGGCGCCGGCCACCGCGGGCTTGACCGGCACGGCCGCCTCGCGGACGACCATGCCGACGCCTCTCGCCACCTCGTTGAGCACCGAGGCGACGCCGCCGCGGGTGGCGTCGCGCAGCGCCCGCACGCCGCCGGCGTCCAGCAGCGCGTCCACCGCCGGCCACAGCGCGCGGGTGTCGGAGACGATGTCGGCGTCGAGGTCGAACTCGCCGCGGGCCAGCATGATCGCCGTGCCGTGCTCGCCCACGGCGCCGGAGAGCAGGATGCGGTCGCCCGGCCGGGGTGCGGCGAAGGCCGCCCGGGGATCGCGCCGGCCGAGCCCGGTCGTGCACACGTACATCCCGTCGGCGTGGCCGCGCTCGACCACCTTGGTGTCGCCGGTGACCACGGACACGCCGGCCGCCTCTCCGGCACGGGCGATCGCCTCCACCTCGTGCCTGAGGTCCTCCGCGGAGAGCCCCTCCTCGAGGATCAGCGCCAGGGAGAGCGCAAGTGGCCTCGCACCCGCCATCGCCAGGTCGTTGACCGTGCCGTTGACCGCCAGCTCGCCGATCGAGCCGCCCGGGAAGCGCAGCGGCTTGACCACGAAGGAGTCGGTGGTCAGCGCGAGCTCGCCGACGGTCGCCGCGTCGCCCAGCTCGGTGATGCCGAACGCGGGCGCCAGCAGCCCCTCGATCAGCTTGCGCGTCGCCTTGCCGCCGGCGCCGTGGGCCATCGTGATCCGCTCGTCGCGGAACTTCGCCGGCTTGGACCGGGCGGTCTCGATGATCCCGAGGATCCGTTCCTCGCGCGCGGAGACGGTCACACCGTGGCCCTCTCGCGCGTCAGCCGGCCGAAGTTGTAGTAGGCCGCGCAGGCGCCCTCGGAGCTCACCATGCACGTGCCGATCGGCCGCTCCGGCGTGCAGGCCGTGCCGAACACCTTGCACTCCCACGGCTTGATGACGCCCTTGAGCACCTCGCCGCACTGGCAGGCCTTCGGGTCGGCCACCCGCACGCCGGGGACGCTGAAGCGGAGCTCGGCGTCGAAGTCGGCGTAGGCGTCACTCAGCCTCAGCCCCGAGTGCGAGATGAACCCCAGGCCGCGCCACTCGAAGTGCGGCCGCAGCGCGAACACCTCGGCCATCACCGCCAGCGCCCGTGCGTTGCCCTCCCACGGGACCACGCGCGTGTACTGGTTCTCCACCTCGCAGCGGCCCTCGGCGAGCTGGACGAGGATCATCCGGATCGCCTGCAGGATGTCCAGCGGCTCGAAGCCGGCGATCACCACCGGCTTGCCGTAGGTGCGCGGGATGAACTCGAACGGGCGCGCGCCGACCACGGTGGAGACGTGGCCCGGGCCGATGAAGCCGTCCAGGCGCAGGTCGGGCGAGTCCATCAGCGCGCGCAGCGGCGGGACGATCGTCACGTGGCTGCACAGGCAGGAGAAGTTCGTCACGCCCTCGGCCTTCGCCCGGCGCAGGGTGAGGGCGGTCGACGGCGCGGTGGTCTCGAAGCCGATGGCGAAGAAGACCACCTCGCGGTCCGGGTTCGCCTTGGCGATCCGCAGGGCGTCCAGCGGCGAGTAGACCATCCGCACGTCGGCGCCCTCGGCCTTGGCGTCCAGCAGCGTGCCGTGCGCGCCGGGCACGCGCATCATGTCGCCGAAGCAGGTGAAGATCACCCCGGGCTGCCGGGCCACGGCGATGCCGTCGTCCACCCGGCCCATCGGGATCACGCACACCGGGCAGCCGGGGCCGTGCACGAGCTCGACGTTGGCCGGCAGCAGGTCGTCGATCCCGTACTTGTAGATCGAGTGCGTGTGCCCGCCGCACACCTCCATCACCTTGTAGTGGCGGCCCGGCTCGACGAGCCCCAGGATCTCCGCGGCCAGCGCGCGGCCGAGCTCGGCGTCGCGGAACTCGTCGACGAACCTCACAGCGCCACCAGGGCCACGCCCGCGTGGACGAGCAGCTCGTCGCCGGGGCCCACCGGCTCGACCAGCGCGGTCTCCACGGTGTGGTGGGCGCCGGTGTCGTCGGCGCACAGCGCCAAGCCGCGCTCGTCGTCGAGCCGGAGCACCCGCATCGCCACGCCGTCGTCGCCGCAGGTGATGCAGTGCTCGGAGCCGCAGTTCATTCGATGACGCTGGCCTTCAGCTCCGTGAGCTCCTGCTCGTACTCCGCGCCCATCTCCTCGAGCAGCGCGAGCGTGGCCTGCGCCTCCGCCTCGTCGATCTGCGAGATGGCGAAGCCGACGTGGATCAGCACCCAGTCGCCGGGCCCCGCGTCGTCCAGCAACCCGACGTTCACATTGCGCCTGACTCCCGCAACCTCAACCTTGGCGAGCCGGTTGAGCTCGTCGACGATCTCGACGATCTGGCCGGGGATGGCCAGGCACATCAGGCGATCCTCCTCTAGTCGGTGCCTCAGCCTGTTGTACCACTCGGCACGAGCGCTCGCAGCACGCCCGTCAGCGAACGATCTTGCCCGGGTTGAACAGCCCGTCGGGGTCGAGCGCGCGCTTGACCGCGCGCATCATGTCGAGCGCCGCGGGGCCGTGCTCGAGCTCCAGGAACGCCGCCTTCCCGTAGCCCACGCCGTGCTCGCCGGTGCAGGTGCCGTCCATGGCGATTGCCCGCCGGACGAGCCGGTCGTTGAGCGCCTTGGCCCGGTCGAGCTCCTCCGGGTCGTCCGGGTCGACGAGGATCGCCAGGTGGAAGTTGCCGTCGCCGACGTGGCCGACGATCGGGGCGATCAATCCCGACTGCTCGACGTCGCGCTTGGTCTCGGCGATGCACTCGGCGAGGCGGCTGATCGGCACGCAGGCGTCGGTGGTGAAGCCGCGGGCGCCCGGCCGCAGCGCCCGGGCGGCGTCGTAGGCGCGGTGGCGGGCGCGCCACAGCGCGCGTCGCTGCGATTCGTCGGCGGCCCAGGCGAACCCGTGGCCGCGGTGCGCGTCCGCGATCTGCCCCACGTCGGCGGCCTGCGCCTCGACCTCGCCCGGCGTGCCGTGGAACTCCAGGAACAGGGTGGGGGCGACCTCTTGGTCGAGCCCGGCGTGGCGGTTGATGGCGTCCATCTGCACGTCGTCGAGCAACTCGATGCGGGCGACGGGGATGCCGTTGGCCAGCACCTCGATCACGCAGTCGACGGCGTCGCCGAGCTCCGGGAACGCGCAGGTGGCGGCGGTCATCGCCTCCGGGGTCGGCTGGAGGCGCAGCGTGGCCTCGGTGATCAGCCCGAGCGTGCCCTCGGAGCCGACGAGCAGCCGCGTCAGGTCATAGCCGGCGGAGGACTTGCGCGCCCGCGAGCGCGTCTTGACGACCTCGCCGCGCGCGTCGACCACGGTGAGCGAGAGGACGTTCTCGCGCATCGTGCCGTAGCGGACGCTCGTGGTCCCGGACGCGCCGGTGGCGACCATGCCGCCGACGGTCGCGTCCGCGCCCGGGTCGACGGAGAAGAACACGCCCTCGGGGCGCAGCCTGTCGTCGAGCTGCCGTCGGGTGACCCCGGCCTGCACGGTCACGTCCATGTCCGCGACGGAGAGCCGCAGCACGCGGTTCATCTCGCGCGTGTCGACGCTCACCCCGCCGCGCAGCGCGGCTACGTGGCCCTCGAGCGACGTGCCGGCGCCGAACGGGACGATCGGCGTCTGATGCCGCGCGCACGCGCGGACGACCGCCGCCGCCTCCGCCGTGTCGCGCGGGAACACCACCACGTCGGGGTCCGCAGGCGGGTGCCAGGACTCGTCGGTGCCGTGCAGCCGCCGCACGTCCGCGCCGGTCAGCACCCGGTCGGCGTCGAGCGCCGCGGTCAGGTCGGCGAGCAGATCCCCCACCCGGCAGACCCTACCGCCGGGCGGCCGGCGGCCCCGGCGCGCGGGGTCAGGGGATGATCGGGATCTCCGGGATCGGGATCTCGGGCACCTCCGGCACCTCGGGGACCTCCGGGACCTCCGGCTCCGCGGGCGCGGGCTCGTCGCCGCCCTGGCCGGGCGCGCCGGGCTTGCCGCCGCCGGGCTCGTCGCCGCCGCCCGGCTTGTTCCCGCCGCCCGGCTCCTCGCCGCCGTAGGGGTCCTCGCCCGGCTGGTCGTCCCAGTAGTCCGCGCCGCGGGTCGGCTTGAAGTACGTCTTCGTCGTGCCGTCCGGGTTGTAGGCGCCGAACTCGTTGGTCGACGGGTCATAGACGCGGATCGTGCCGTCGGGGCCGACCTTGGTCGGCAGGTGCTCCTCGACCGCGCGCTGGAAGAAGTCCCGGGCCTGCTGCGCGTAGTCCTCGGGCGAGGAGGAGTTGAAGTCGCCGCCGTGGCGGTTGAAGTGGTCCTGCAGCGTGCCCGGGTTGCCCCAGCCGTCGCCGTCGGAGCTCGCGACCTGGTCGGCCGCGTCCTGGACCTGCTGCGCGAGCGGGCTCCCGCCGCCGGGGAGGACGCTGCCCGTGCCGGGGACCTGCGCGCCCGGATCCCGCCCGCCGCCGCCGGTCGAGGCCTGCGCGGTGCAGCCGCCGTGGCCGATGCAGTTGACCTCCCGCGCGATCGTCCCGGCCACCCGCGGGGCAAGGCCCGTGTGGGCGATCATCGCGATGATCGCCGCGATCACGAGCAGGATGCCCATGAGCTCCGCCGCGGTCTGGCCGCGCTCGCCGCCCAGGCCCGCCGCCCGCAGCTGCGCGTGCGCGTCCCAGCCGGCCGGGCTCGGGTTCGCGCTGCTCCAGCGCGCGCCGGCGGCCAGCCAGCGCGCGCGCCAGCCGGCGTACGTCTCGCCGCGATCCTCGTCGTCGACCCCGAACTGGAAGCCGCACGACGGGCAGATCTCGTACGAGCCGCCGCCCGACGCCGAGCGGGGCGGCTCGGTCAGGCCCGGGAAGCCGCAGACGGGGCACGTGAACGCCATCGCCCGCATCCTCGCGCCCGAGGGGCCGCGGCGCGAGAGGCTCAGGACCCAACCTGGGGCGTGGGACCGTCCCGACCTGCGCTCAGGCCGGGAGCCTGTGCACGAACCGTCCGACGAGCCGGTTGCCCGGGTCGCCCGGGGCGGCGGACATCCCGCCGGTGCCGGCCGTCGAGTCGAGCACGACGGTGCCGCGCAGCGTGCCGCGGCAGGTCGAGGGAAGCCTGACGCCGATGGTCACGCGCGCGCCCCGGGCGATGTCGCGCTGGGTCTCCCGGCCGATCAGGTTGAGGCAGTCGCGGCCGCCGAGCAGCGACAGCGCGTAGCCGCGGCTCGCGCTCTTCACGGCGACGGGCGCGCGGAACGAGACCTTCAGGTGAAGGCGGCCGGTGACCGTCAGCCGGCGCCGGATGCTCGCGTGGCCGCGGGTGCGCTGGGGCGGGCGGAAGCCGGCCAGCGGGCAGTCGATGGGATGGCGGTCGGGACCCACCTTGCCGCCGCAGCTGGTGCCGTCGCGGTAGTAGATGCGGCGGATGGCGAACCCGACGGACGGCTTGGCGGCGATCGAGAAGGCGTTCTGCCGGCCCGCGCGGGCGAACACGAGCAAATAGCCGCCGTCGGGCGCCTGCACGCGCCGGCGCAGGAAGCGGTCGCCGTCGTGGTAGCCGATCGCCGCCACCCCGGGCCCGAGCAGCCCGAACACGAGCAGGCGGGCGTCCTGCGCCGGGCAGGGCGGCAGGCCTGCCGGGTAGCCGTCGGCGTCCCGGCAGGCGGGCCGCGGGCTCGGCCCGCTGGCCATCGTCCCCATCGCGGTGGAGATGTAGGCGTGGCCCGCGGCGTCGTCCGGCACGCAGCCCGGCACGCCGGGCGTGCCGCGCAGGAGCGGGTGGAACTTCCCGTCGTCACCGGCCACGCCGTCGCGCCCGAGCACCCCGAGCCGGCCGTCCACGACGCGGCCGGCCTGCACGCACGTCGCGCCGCGGGTCGTCTTGATCACCCGCAGCCCCCACGGCGGCCCACCGGCCGGGTCGGGCACGCGCAGCGCGAGCACGCGCGAGCTGGACGGGATCGGCGCCCCGTCGCCGCGGTGCGGATCCACCTTCGGCGCCGGCGAGCCCAGCGGCGCCCCGACTTGGATCACGCCGGCCGCCGCCAGCGCCCCGCCGGTCAGCACCACCCCCGCGGCCAGCAGCGCGCCGAGCGCGGGCACCCGGCGCCGCAAGCCGGCGATCTCCGGGCGCTCGTGGCGGGCCATGAACCCATATTGGTCCAGAAGCCCGGATTTGTACAGGCCATGACGCCCACGCTCGCCACGCGGCGGCGGGTCAGCGTGAGAACGTCCCGGGAAAGTCCAGGGTGCCGCCCTGAGCCCGCCTACGACGAGCC
>JAICUS010000203.1 GCA_025935735.1 Solirubrobacteraceae bacterium
CATGGCGAACGTCGAGGCCCACATCACGGGCACCGTGTGGAAGATCGAGGTGGCGGTCGGCGACCAGGTCGAGGAGGGCGACACGGTCGCGATCCTCGAGTCGATGAAGATGGAGATGCCGGTGGAGGCCGAGGACGAGGGGACGGTCAAGGAGATCCTCGTCCAGGAGGGCCAGTCGGTCTCCGAGGGCGACCCGCTGGTCGTGCTCGAGTAGCTGTGGGCTCGCTGGAGATCGACGAGCCGGCGGACGGGGTCGTCCGGCTGACGATCTCCAATCCGGCCAAGCGCAATGCGCTGGACCGCGAGATCCTCGACGCGCTGGAGCGGACGCTGCCGGCGCTCGACGCCCGCTGCGTCGTGCTGACCGGCGCCGGCTCGATCTTCTCGGCCGGCTATGACATCGGCGACCTCGCGCCCGAGCGGCTGGCCGAGGAGGCGGCGGAGCTCGTCGCCCATCCGTTCCAGGCGGCGCTGGAGGCGCTCGACGCGGTCGCCCCGCCGGTGGTGGCAGCGCTCAACGGCCACGCGATCGGCGGCGGGCTGGAGCTCGCGCTCGGCTGCGACCTGCGCGTGATGGCATCCGGGTCGCGCGTGGGGATGCCGCCGGCCCGGCTCGGGCTCGTCTACTCGCACACCGGGCTGCGGCGCTTCCTCGACGCGATCGGCGGCGCCCGCACGCGCGAGCTCTTCCTCACGGCGCGGCTGATCGACGCGCGCGAGGCGCTGGGCTGGGGCCTCGTGAACGAGGTCGTGGGGCGCGACGAGGTGGCCGCGCGCGGCGTCGCCCTCGCGTCCGAGATCGCCGCGCTGTCACCGATCTCGGTGCGCGGCAACAAGCGCGTGCTGCGCGAGCTGCTGGCCGCGCCGCTGGACCCGGCGGTCACCGCGGAGCTGGACGCGCTGCGCGAGGCGTCCTTCCGCTCCGCGGACTTCGCCGAGGGCGTGCGCGCGTTCGCGGAGAAGCGCTCGCCACGCTACTGAGGTCGGATGATCGGGGTGGGGCGGAGGGGCTGCCCCTGCCTCAGTACCAGCGGCCGCGGGCGAAACCTCCGAACGCGATCAGGCCGATCAGAGCGATGATCAGCCCGATCCAGAAGCTCCAGACGATCATCAGCACGATGCCGACGATGACGATGATCCCGCCGAGCGAGATCCCCCCGATACCACCCCGACTGCCTTCTGGTGCGGCCATCTCCGCCACTCCTTCCAGATATGCCTCGCCGGCTCGGAGCCGGCGCCCGCAGATTTGAGCGTACCCCTGCGTGAGGCGGAAATGACACGCTGCGACTTTCCCGTCCGCCCCGGGACGTAGCGTCCCGTCGCGCAGCCCACCCGACGCCCGGGCGTGCGCGCCCAGGGAGGACATAGATGCTGGATCTCGAGGACCGCCTGGACGAGCTGAGCCAGCTCGGCCTGCACCAGCGGATGCGGATGGTCTCCGGGCCGCAGGGCCCGCGGGTGGTGCTCGACGGCCGTCCCGTCCTGCTGCTGTGCTCGGGCAACGCGCTCGGGCTGGCCGACCATCCGCGCGTGCGCCAGGCCGCGGCCGACGCGGCGATGCGCTGGGGCGTCGGCGCGGGGGCGGCGCGGGTGTCGTGCGGCACGATGACCCTGCACCGCCGGCTGGAGGAGCGCCTGGCGGACTTCGTCGGGCGGCGGGCCGCGCTGCTCTTCGGGTCGGGCTCGCTGGCCAACCTGGGCGCGATCCCGGCGCTGGTCCGGCGCGGCGAGGTCGTGCTGCACGACGAGCTCAGCCACGCCTCCATCCGCGACGGCTGCCGGCTGTCGGGGGCCGACGTCGTGGCCTACCGCCACGCCGACCCCGAGCACCTCGCCTGGGCGCTGCGCCAGGCGGACGGGCGGGCGGCGCTGATCTGCACGGACGGCATGTTCGGCATGGACGGCGACGTCGCGCCGCTGGAGGAGATCGTCACGCTCGCCCGCCGGTTCGACGCCCGCGTGCTGGTCGACGAGGCGCACGCGCTCGGCGCGCTCGGCCCGGGCGGCCGCGGCGCGGTGGCCGAGGCCGGGCTGGAGGCCGAGGTCGACGTCGTCACGGGCACGCTGGGCAAGGCGCTCGGCGCCTACGGCGGGTTCGTGGCCTGCGACCACGTCACGGCCCGCTTCCTCGTGCACTCCGCCCGCACGCTCCTGCACTCCACCGCCCTTCCCCCCGTGGCCGTGGCCGCGGCGATGGCCGCGCTCGAGCTGCTCGAGGAGCAGCCCCGCCGCGTGGCGCGCCTGCGGGCGAACGGCGAGTCGCTGCGCGACGGGCTGGCCCGCGAGGGCTTCGAGGTCTCCGGCGCGGCCGCCCACGTCGTGCCGCTGGTCGTCGGCGACACCGAGCTGGCCGGCCGGATCGTCGAGCACGCCCTCGAGCACGGGGTGTTCGCCGAGGCCGTCCGCCCGCCGGCCGTCCCCGAGGGCACCGCGCGCGTGCGAGTGGCGGCGATGTCGTCGCATACCCGCGCCGAGCTCCGCGACGCGGCGCGAGTGCTGGCGCGCGCCGCCGTCCGCGCGGGGTTCCGGCCGGGCGCCGGGGTTCCCGTGGCCGCGGCGCAGGTGTTCGACGGCCTCGCGTCGGCCGCATAGACGCGCGCCGCTGGGGCGCCATCGAACTGCTTGCTGGGTAGGGAGGAGGTCCCTTCGGGGCGCCGCGATGAGCGCGAACGCGCCACGCGGGGTCGGAAAGTATCCGCATAGGCAACGTTCCAGCCCCGACCAAGATTCCCCCGGGCGCCGGGCTGACTTTCCCGCTTACCCAGCCGCAGTTGGCCGGCGGAGAACGACTACGCGTAGCGAGCAGCGGCCGCGGCCACCAACGCCGTGTTGTCGACCGCGGGCGAGCCATCGGGCAGTTCCAGCGTGTCCTCAAACCCCACCCGGATGTCGCGACCCAAAGGGACCGCGGCGTCGAGCACGGCCCACGCGGCCGCGCCGGCACCGTGGTGCAGCCGCGGCGTCGGGATCGCCGCGGCGTCCAGCGCGGCGTCGATGTCGGCCGCCTGCGCGACGGCGTCCGGGCCGCTGGCGGAGAGCGGCACGACCAGGACGCGCCGCACCGGCGGGTGGCGGCGGCCGCGTCCGAACCCGCCGCGGCCCCAGCGCTCGACGAGGCCGCTGGCGGCGAGCGCCTCGACGTTCGCGGCGGTCCAGACGCCGGCCGCGATGCCGATCCCGCGCTCGGTCAGCAGCGCGGCCAGCTCGGTCCAGCCCTCCTCGGACACGTTGACCGAGACGAGGTCCGGGCGCGCGGTCCAGCCGGCGATCGCGCCGGCGCGGGCGTCGACGTCGCCGCCGGTGATCCACAGGCCGGTGGACAGCGAGAGCTCGGTGCGCGGGGCGGCCGCGCGGATCGCGTGCACGGCGGCGGCGACGTCCGCCGGCGCGAGCGACTCGTGGCCGTCGCCGTCGCGCGGGTGGCAGTGCAGCGACCGCGCGCCGGCGGCGACGCACGCGGCCGCCGCGGCGGCCAGCTCGGACGCCGATTTGGGGACCTGCGGCTCGGCGCGGTCGCCGTTCAGGCAGGCTTGCAGGAGCACACGTCCAGCATGGCAGCGCGCCTCACGTCTGCGTGCGCGCGCACACGCCGGGAAGCGCCGCGAGCGCGAGCAACAGGGCACAGGCGAGGAACGTCCAGCGCGTGCCGACCAGCGGGATCAGCGCGAGCGCGGAGGCGAAGGTGCCGACCAGCCCGCCGGCCGTGGACAGCGCGTAAACGCGGCCGGCCGCATCGCCCGCGCCGGCCGGGCCGGTCACCCGCAGCCGGATCGCCCAGGGCGAGACGGCGCCCAGCACGAGCACCGGCGGCGCCACCAGCACGAGCAGCGCGACCAGCGAGCCCGACAGCTCGCCCAGCGCGTCTTCGGTGCCGGCGAGCAGCGGGATCGCCAGCAGCGGGACCAGCGCCACCAGCGCCGCGCCGAGCAGGGCGACCAGGGACAGCGCCCGCAGCCGCGGCCGCCGGTCGGCCAGCCGGCCGCCCACCCAGTAGCCCGCCGACAAGGCGATCAGCACGACGCCGATCGTGTTCGCCCACACCACCGTGGACGCCCCGAAGGCCGGCGCCACCAGCCGCTGGGCCGCGATCTCGGCGCCGAGCGTCGCCACGCCGGCGGCGAACACCACGAGCTCCACCAGGCCGTAGCGCCTCAATGCGACTCCTCCGCGGCGTACTTGACGATCGACGTGTCGATCAGCCACTCGACCGGCGCGCGATCGTCGGTGAAGACCGTGCCGCCGCGCAGCGGCGCGCCGAGCTGCTCGCCCTGCGTCCAGGCCAGCGCGCTCAGCGCGGACGGGACCGGCGCGGCCTGGACGAACGTGCCGCCCAGCGAGTCGGCCGACGCCATCAGCAGCGTGTTCGTCCGCTTGATCGGGTCGCGCGCCACGTGCGGGAAGACGGCACGCATGGTGGCGGTGAGCGCGCGCTCGAGCGCGTCCGAGTCGCTCGGGTGGCCGACGTTGACGATGACCGTCCCGCCCGGCGCCAGATGCCGGCGCACCAGCGCGAAGAACTCGCGTGTGGTCAGGTAGAACGGGATGTACGGCTGGCGGTAGGCGTCGACGAAGATCGAGTCGTACCGCGCGCGCGACACCCGCAGGAACGGCCGCGCGTCCTGGGCGTACTCGTGCAGCTGCGGGCGCGGGGTCAGCCCGAAGTAGCGGCGGCCGATCTCGAACAGCTTCGGGTCGATCTCGACGGCGTCGATCCGCGTCGCCGGGAAGTAGCGGGCGTACGCGCGGGCGACGGTCCCGCCGGCCGTGCCGAGGATGGCGATCCGCCGCGGCGGGCCGCCGGAGCCGCTCGCGAACGGCAGCACCAGGAAGCCGTCCCAGTAGTTGCCGGTCAACACGGTGTTGCGGCGCCAGACGGAGTGGACCGCCTGCCCCTCGTTGAGCTCCAGCCGGCGCGAGCCGTCCGGCAGCTGGACCACGCGCGCGTACTGATAGGGCGTCTCGGTCTCGTAGAGCACCCGCCCCTCCTCCACCGGCTTGACGATCCCGGCCGGCAGCACGAGCGCGGCCAGCAGCACGCCGGGGACCGCGAGCCATCCGCGGCCCAGCTCCAGCGCCGCGGCGGTCGCCGGGACCGCCGCCAGCACCAGGAACGTGCGCTGCGTGCCGAGGTGCGGGATCAGCACGAGCGCCGCGGTCCACGTCCCGGCGAGCGAGCCGAACGTGGAGATCGCGTACAGCCGCCCCGCCACCGAGCCCGCGGACTCCACCGACGCCAGCCGCAGCCGGATCGCCCATGGCGACACCGCGCCCAGCAGCAGCAGCGGCACGGCCACCAGTACGAGCACGCCGAACAGCGACGAGAAGAACGCGCCGACCGACAGCTCGTCGAACGCCCGCACGCTCAGCTTCAGGAACGGGTGCGCGACCAGCGGGACGATGGCGAGCAGCAGGCTGGCCAGCAGCACGAGCTCGGCCAGCGCCCGGCGGCTGGGCCGGCGGTCGGCCAGGCGCCCGCCGAGCCGGTAGCCGACGGCCAGCGCGACCAGCACGACCCCGATCGTGTTCGCCCAGATCACCGTCGAGGCGCCGAAGAACGGCGCCATGAGCCGGGCGGCCGCGATCTCCGCGCCCAGCGAGCTGAACCCGACCGCGGCCACGAGCAGCTCCAGCGGCGCGCGCAGCCCGACCCGGACCGTCGACGTCGTCACACCGACATGATCACTCGTCGAACGGGCTGAAGTCGACCTTCCTGGCGCCGCACACGGGGCAGTACCAGTCGTCGGGTACGGCTTCGAACGCGGTCCCGGCGGGGATGCCGCCGTCCGGATCGCCCTCGCGCGGGTCGTAGATGAACCCGCACGACTCGCACATCCAGCGCGGCGCCGTCTCCGTCGTCATGCGGCGGCATATTAGGCTGACCTGATGGAGTCGGGACCAGAGCCGGGGACGATCCTCAACACGAGCGGCGAGCCCACCGTGCCGCGCCAGGCGGCGACCGTGATCGTCCTGCGGGGTGGGTCGCAGCGGCTCGAGGTGCTGATGGTCCAGCGCACGCCGAAGGCGCGCTTCATGGGCGGCGCCTGGGTGTTCCCGGGCGGCGCGGTCGACGCCCACGAGGGCGAAGGTGACGCCAGCCATCGCGCCGCCGCGGTGCGCGAGGTCCAAGAGGAGGCGGGGCTGACGCTGCCCGACCCGACGGCGCTCGTGCCGTTCGCCCGCTGGATCACGCCTCCCGAGGTCACGGTGCGCTTCGACACCTACTTCTTCCTGGCGCGCGCTCCGGAGAACCAGGAGGCCGAGCCGGACGGCCAGGAGACCGTGGACGCCCGCTGGTTCACCCCCGCGCGGGCGCTGGAGGGCGGCGAGGCGGGCGACCTGCTGCTGGTCTTCCCGACGATCAAGAACCTCGAGCGGCTCGCCCGCTTCGACTCCGCCGACGCGCTGCTGGAGTGGGCCGCGGGACACGAGGTCCGGCCGGTCCAGCCGCGGGTGGAGGGCCAGGGCGAGGCCGCGCGGATCGTGCTCGAAGACGACGATGACTGACGAGCGGCTGACCGTCGCGGTCACCGGCCCGACGGGCGAGCTCGGCCGGGCGTTCCTGCGCGCGCTGGACCGCCGCCGCGACGTCGCACGCGTGCTCGGGATGGCCCGGCGGCCGTTCGACCCGGCGTCGCTGGGTCTGCGCAAGACCGAGTACCGGCAGGGCGACGTGCTCGACCGCGCGGCGGTGGACGCGCTGGCCGAGGAGGCCGACGTCTTCGTCCACCTCGCGTTCATCATCCTCGGCGGCCACGACGAGACGCGGCGGGTGAACCTGATCGGCTCGCGCAACGCGTTCGCGGCGGCGGTGGCTTCGCCGCGGGTCAAGCGGCTCGTCTACACGTCTTCGGTGGCCGCCTACGGGTTCCACGAGGACAACCCGCAGCCGCTCACCGAGGACGTGCCGGTGCGCGGCACCGAGCGCTTCTACTACTCGGCCCAGAAGGCGGAGCTGGAGGCCGCGCTGGACGACGAGACCACCGGCTCCGGCCTCGAGGTCTACGTGTTGCGGCCGTGCATCGTCGCCGGCCCGGACGCGCTGATGCTGATCCGCGAGATACCGAAGGCGCCCGGCATCGTGCGCCGCGTGCTCCCACCCGTGCTGCCGAACCCGGGCGTGCCGCTGCAGCTCGTCCACCACGACGACGTCGCCTCCGCGCTCGTGGCCGCGACCCGCGGCGCGGGCAGGCCGGGCGCCTACAACCTGGCCGGCGAGGGGACGATCACGCTCGGCGACCTGGCGCACGAGCTCGGCTGGCGCTCTATCCCCGTGCCGTCGCAGCTCGTGACCGCGGCGGCGGTGGGCGCCGCGCTGCCGCTCGTGCCCTCCCAGGCCCAGTGGGTCAACGCCGGCCGGGTGCCGGTGGTCATGGACACGTCGCGTGCGCGGCGCGAGCTGCGCTGGCGGCCGAAGTTCGACACCCGCGAGGTGCTGCGCCTCACCGCGGCCGCGGCGCGCGAGCAGGGCCTGGTCTAACCGATCAGGTCGAGCGCGGCGCCGACGACCGACTCGGCGTCGATCTCGTGGTGCTCGTAGAGGTCGGCGATGTCGCCGGCCTGGCCGAAGCGCTGCACACCGAGGCAGGCGATCGGCGACCCCAGGAACGCCAGCGTGTGCGGGTGGCCGTCGAGCAGGGAGACGATCGGGACGCCGTGGCGGAACAGCCGCTCGAGCGTGCGCGGGTCGCCGTCGCCGAGGCCGGAGCGGGCCTGGAGCGAGCGGAACAGCAGGTCGGCGCTGGTGACGCAGACGACCTCGGCGGCGATCCCGGCCTCGGTGAGCTCGTCGGCCGCCGCCAGCGCCTCGGGCACGAGCGCGCCCATCACCGCGATAGCCACCTGCGGGGCGTCGTGCGAACGGAGCTTGTAGCCGCCCTGGAGCACCTCCTCGCGCGTGCCGGTGTGCAGCGACTGGTCGATCGGCCGCGTGGACAGGCGGAAGTAGGCGGACGTGCCGTCGGTCCGGCCGAGCTGCGACAGCGCGTGCAGGAACGCCCACTCGAAGTCTTGGCCGAACGCCGGCTCCCAGAACACGCAGCCGGGCTGCTCGATGCCGATCGACGGCGTGATCACCGACTGGTGCGCGCCGCCCTCCGGCCCGAGCGTCACGCCGCTCGGCGTGCCGACGAGGATCGACTGCCCGCCGGCGTAGATGCCGAACGACCACGGCTCCAGCGCGCGGGCCACGAACGGGTCGTAGATCGTCCCCACCGGCAGCAGCGGCTGGCCGTCGCGCGACCAGGTGGCGCCGAGCTCGCCCAGCAGGCCGACCAGGTTGACCTCGGCGATCCCCAGCTCGATGTGGCGCCCGTGGTCGGACTCGCGCCAGCGCACGAGCGTGTCGGTGTCGTCGGCGAACCAGTCGATGCGGTCCCCGATGCTCCAGATGCCGGCCTTGTTGATCCAGCCGCCGAGGTTGGTCGAGGTCCCGACGTCGGGCGACACCGTGACCACGCGCTCGGCCACCTCCGGCGCCTCGCGCACCAGGTCGACGAAGAAGCGCCCGAACGCCTGCTGGGTGGAGACGCGGCCGGTGTGGCTGCGGCCCAGGTCGGGCGGGACGCGGGGCGTTCGGGCGGCGCGCGGCGGCTCGCGGCGCAGACGCTTCGCCGTCTGGGCGCACAGCTCGGCCTCCGGCGAGCCCGGCTCGAGCGGCCGCCACGGCTCGCCCGGGTCCTCGCCGAGCTGCTGCGCCAGCTCCGCGTACTGGGCGTCGCCGAGTAGCGCCGAGTGGTTGGCCGGGTGGCCCTCGGTGGGCAGCGTCCAGCCCTTGATCGTGTAGGCGAAGACGACCGACGGGCGGTCGCGGACCTCGTCGGCCTGGCGGTAGCCGTCGATCAGCGCCGCGAGGTCGTGGCCGCCGAGGTCGCGGAACGTGGCGAGCAGGTCTTGGTCCTCGAGGTCGGAGACGTCGACCTCCAGGCGCTCGCGCAGCTCCGGGGCGTCCGCGCGGAGCAGGCGCTGGTACTCCTCGTTGGGCATCGCGTCGATGCGCGCGCGCAGCGCGGGCATCCGTTGCAGCCGCGGCCCGTACTTGACCATCACCGTGTGCCAGCCGGCGGCCTCGAACATCGCCGCGAGCCGTCCGGCGGCGATGTCCGGGACGACGCGGTCCAGCGACTGGCGGTTGAGGTCGACCACCCACATCACCTCGCCCAGGCGAGCGACCATCGGATCGGCGATCGCCTCCCAGCAGGCGCCCTCGTCGAGCTCGGCGTCCCCGATCAGCGCGATCTGGCGACCGCCGCGCGGGACGTCGAAGTGGCCGGCGACGTAGCGGTGGGCGAGCGCGCCCCAGATCGGCGCGGTGGCGCCGAGGCCGACGGAGCCGGTCGAGTAGTCCACCGGGTCCGGGTCCTTCG
>JAICUS010000620.1 GCA_025935735.1 Solirubrobacteraceae bacterium
CCCTCCCCTGACCTCGGAGACCCCTTGCCGCACCATCAACGTGCGCGGCACCGGGCGGCGGGCTCGTTCCGCTGCCGCCACTGCCGGCTCGACGTGCCGCTCGACGCCCCCGGCACCGCGCACCGCAACCACTGCCCCGCCTGCCTGTGGAGCCGCCACCTGGACGGCGCGCGCCCGGGCGACCGCGCCGCCGAGTGCGGCGCGGCCATGGAGCCGCTGGCCATCGCCGTCCGCCGCGACGGCGAGTGGCTGATCGTCCACCGCTGCACGGCCTGCGACGCGATCGACCTCAATCGCGTCGCCGGCGACGACAACCCGCTGCTGCTCACCCGGCTGGCGGTCCGGCCGCTGGCCCAGCCGCCGTTCCCGCTCGAGCACCTGGCGCGGCTATGAGCCGTATCGTGGACGACCGTGCACGACGAAGACTTCAAGGAGATCCTGCGCGAGGTGCGCCGCTTCGTGCGCAACGAGGTGGTGCCGCTGGAGGCCTCGATCGACGCCGAGGACGAGATCCCGGAACGGCTGCGCGAGCAGGCCAAGGCGATGGGGCTCTTCGGCTTCGCCCTCCCGGAGGAGCACGGCGGCGGCGGGATGAACATGCTCGAGGAGGTCCAGCTGGCGTTCGAGCTGGGCTACACGACCCCCGCATTCCGCTCGATGTTCGGGACCAACAACGGGATCGGCGGGCAAGTGGTGCTCAAGGGCGGGACGCCGGAGCAGCAGGCCGAGCTGCTGCCGCGGCTGGCCTCGGGCGAGCTCACCTCCTGCTTCGCCCTGACGGAGTCCGAGGCGGGCTCTGACCCGGCCGGGCTGTCGACCTCCGCCCGGTTCGAGGACGGCGGCTGGGTGATCGACGGGGCCAAGCGCTACATCACCAACGCGCCGGTGGCCGACCTGTTCATGGTGTTCGCCCGCACGAGCCCGGCCGGCGCGCGTGCGGCGGACGGGATCTCGGTGTTCGCGGTGCCGCGCGACACGCCGGGGCTTTCGGTGGCGCCCAAGGACCACAAGATGGGCCAGTTCGGCGCCTGGACCGCGGACGTCGTGCTCGACGGCGCGCGGGTGGGCTCTGATGCGCTGATCGGCGAGGAGGGCAGCGGCTATCTCACCGCCATGCGCTGCCTCGCGCACGGCCGGCTGCACATCGCCGCCGTCTGCGTGGGCATGTGCCAGCGGCTCGTGGAGGAGTCGGTGGCGTTCGCCCGCGAGCGCCGCCAGGGCGGCAAGCCGATCGCCGGCCACCAGCTCATCCAGGCGCTGCTGGCCGACTCGCAGACCGACACGCTGGCCGCCCGCGCGCTCGTGCTCGAGAGCGCCCGCGCGTTCGACGCGGGCACCGACACCCGGATGGGCCCGGCGGTGGCCAAGTACTTCGCCTCCGAGGCCGTCGGCCGCGTGGCCGACCGCGCGGTCCAGGTCCACGGCGGCGCCGGCTACATGCGCGGCGTGCCGGTCGAGCGCTTCTATCGCGACGCGCGGCTGTTCCGGATCTACGAGGGCACGAGCCAGATCCAGCAGCTCGTCATCGCGGGCCAGATGCTGCGCTGAGGAACGCGAGCTGGGCGAGGCGGTGGCGCGTGCCGCCGCCCTCGTGGCCGTTGAACGGGTAGACCGCGATCTCCTTCGGCCCCGCGTAGTGGTTGTAGGCGGCGAAGACCGTGGAGGCGGGCGTGATCTCGTCGATCAGCCCGACGCTGAACAAGGCTCGTGCCGTGGCCCGGCGGGCGTGGTTGACCGCGTCGATGTAGGCGAGCGTGCCGAAGACCTGCTCGACCCGGTCGGGGTGGACGCTGCCGTAGTCGATCAGCTCGCCGAACGGCTTGGCGTCGGTGATCTGCACGGCGCGGCGCAGGTGGGCGAGGAACGGCACATCGGCCAGCGTCGCCGCGACGTCGCCGGCGTGCGCGGCGGCGGCCAGCGCGAGCGCGCCGCCCTGGCTCGCCCCGGCGGTGGCCAGCGGGCGGCCTGCCGCGACCGGGTGGCTTCGCGCGGCATCCACCGCGCGCACGGCGTCCACGTACAGGCGCGTGAAGTAGTAGGTGCGCGGGTCGGCGATCCCGCGGGTCATGAAGCCGGCCGTGCTCGGCGCACCCGTGTCGCCGGGGTCGGACGTGTCGGCGCCCCGCCAGCCGCCGCCCTGCCCGCGGGTGTCCATCAGGAAGTGCGGATGCCCGGCGCTGACCAGCGGCAGCCAGTCGATCGGGTGGCCGCGGCCGCCGCCGTAGCCGACGTACTCGACCACGAGCGCCTTGTCCGGCTCGAGGTCGCGCGGGATGTAGAGCCAGCCCTTCACCGGGTCGCCGGCGTGGCCGGGGAACGTCACGTCGAGCACCTCGGCGTACCTGAGCGGCGTCTCGACCGGCGCGAACGTCGGGCCGGCGTCGTGGCTCCGCGCCTCTTGGACCCGCTCGGCCCAGAACGCGTCGAAGTCGGGCGGCTCGGTTACGTCGGGCCGGTACTCGCGCAGCTCCTCCAGCGGCAGGTCGACGAACATGGCCGGGCATCCTGTCACCTGCAGACGCCGGGGGCGGGATCGGCGAACTGCGGCTGGGTAAGGGGGTGAGAGCCCTGGCCCGCCGCGCGGGGATGATCGGTTCTACGGCGCCCGCGGCAGCGTGGGGCTCGTTAGTCGCTCATGGCGAGACTGAGGAGCCCCACGTGTTTCCGGTGTTATGGGATCACGGTCGGTCATGATCGGTTCGCGCGCCGAGGCGATCGATCGTGCGCGGCGAAGGCTCCCCAACCCCCTACCCAGCCGCAGTTCGCCGGGGCAGCGAGGCGTCGGCTCAAAGCCGAACGGCCGTGCTCTCCCGCACCACGAGGCTGGTGGACAGCTCGACCCGCGCGTCCGGGCTGTCGCCCAGCAGCAGCCGGGTGGCGCTCGCCGCCATCTCGAACAGCGGCTGGCGCATCGTGGTCAGCGGCGGCCAGGCCCAGCGGGCCATGGGGAGGTCGTCGAAGCCGACCACGCTCAGCTCGTCGGGCACGCGCAGGCCGAGCACGCGGGCGGCCTCGTAGAGGCCGAAGGCCTGGAGGTCGCTGCCGGCGAAGATCGCGGTCGGGCGGTCCGGGCGGTCGAGGAGGCGGCGGCCCGCGGCGTAGCCGCCCTCGACGTGGAAGTCGCCGTGCTCGATCAGCGCCGGGTCGACGGGCACGGCGGCCTCGTCGAGCGCGGCGCGGTAGCCGTCGATGCGCGCACGGCTGCAGAGGATGCCCGGCGGGCCGCCGATCACGCCGATGCGGCGGTGGCCGAGCTCGAGCAGGTGGCGCGTGGCGGCCAGGCCGCCGCTCCAGTTCGTCGCGCCCACCCAGGGCACGTCCGCGGCGGTCTCCCCCACC
>JAICUS010000826.1 GCA_025935735.1 Solirubrobacteraceae bacterium
AGCGCCTGGAGCGCGATGCGCTCGGTGTCGAGCAGGAGCTCGTCCTCGGTGCGCAGGATCCGCAGGTCGCCGAGCATCTTGCCCTTGTGGGTCAGGAACGCGGCGTAGCGCCCCTCGCCGGGAGCGATGGCGGTGACGTCGTTCGTCACCTGCCCGTTGAGGAACTCGGCGGCGTCGGGGCCGGTCAGCGCGAGCTTGCCGCGCTCGGACCGGTCGACGAGCCCGCAGCCCTCGACGAGCGCGGTGTACTCGGCGATGGGCGACTCGGTGGCGGCCACGGGTTCGAGGGTACTGTTGTGCGGGACATGGCCCTCGCCGACGACTTCCAGCTGGTCCTCGACTCCCTTCCGGACGACTGGACCGACCTCGACCTCGACATCCGCATCTTCGACGAGACCCGGTACGTCGAGGCCACGACGTACCTCGTCACGATCAACGTGCAGCCGTACTCCAAGCGCGACTGGCACTGGCGCGTGCTCATCGCGCACCGCTTCGGCCACGCCGCCGCCGCTCCCGCCGTGCACGGGACGTTCAAGATGCTCGACGCGGTCGGGATCGCCGGCGAGATCGCCGTCCGCGGCGTGCGCTCGGGCCGCGCCGAGGTGACCCCGATGTGGGGCCGCCCGGAGTCCGTGCGCCAGGAGTTCCGCCACATCCGCGCCCAGTAAGGTGGCTGGCGGATGCGCCGGGTGACCTTCTCGCGCAACGTCACGCTCTCGCTCTCGCGGACGTGCCGCTGCCACTGCAAGTACTGCTCGTTCGCCACGCACAAGCCGCACCTGCACGAGCCCGAGGAGGTCGAGCGGCTGATCGACCGCGCCGCCCGCCGGGGCGTCAAGGAGCTGCTGGTGCTGACCGGCGAGGCCCCGGCCGTGCAGGACCGCCTGGACGCGCTCGGCTTCAAGGACTTCGTGGCCTACGTCGTCTGGGCGTGCGAGCGCGCGCTGGAGCGCGGGCTGCTCCCGCACACCAACCTCGGCGTCCTGGACCGCGCCGACCTCGCCCGCCTGCGCGAGGTCACGGCCAGCCAGGGGCTGATGCTCGAGTCGGTCAACCCCGACCTCGTGGCCCACCAGGGCTCGCCGACCAAGCACCCCGCGATCCGGCTGGAGACCATCCGCGCGGCCGGCGAGCTGAAGATCCCGTTCACGAGCGGCATCCTCGTGGGCATCGGCGAGTCCGAGGAGGACCGGGTCGCCTCGCTCGAGGCCCTGCGGGGCTTCGACCACATCCAGGAGGTCATCCTCCAGAACTTCGTCCCGCACCGCCGCTACTACGGCGAGGAGCCGGCCGAGATCGCCACCGGCGCGGCCGAGCGCTACTGGCGCACCGGCGTCTCCGACGCGCCGCACCGCGACCTGCCGAAGTGGGCCTGCCCGGTCTCCGTCGAGGACATGGTGCGGCTGGTCAAGGAGGCCCGGCGGCTGCTGCCCGGCGTCGGCATCCAGGTCCCGCCCAACCTCGCCGACTGGTGGCCCGAGCTGGTGGAGGCCGGCGCGACCGACCTCGGCGGGCTGAGCGCCAACGGCGACCACATCTCGCCCGAGCACCCGTTCCCCTCGCCGCTGCAGGTCCGCAAGCGCCTGGCGGGCCTCGCCGCGCCGACCGAGCGGCTGTGCGTCTACCCGCAATACATATCCGACGAATGGCTGTCGCCGCGCGTGCTCGACGTGGTGAACCGCCATTTCTCCACCTTCGTGCCCCGCCGCGGCCGCGCCGGAGTCTCGGCGGACGCGATCGCGCGTGCCCGCGACGGCGCGTGGCTGGCGCCGGAGGAGCTCGAGGCGATGTTCGCCGAGAGCCGCCCCGAGGCGATCGAGGACATGCGCCAGGCCGCCGACGAGCTGCGCGCCGAGCTGGCCGGCGACACGGTGACCTTCGTGGTCAACCGCAACATCAACGTCTCCAACATCTGCACGGTGGGCTGCGCGTTCTGCGGCTTCGGCGTCGGGCGCCGCTCGCCCGACGCCTACGAGCACTCGCGCGCCGACTTCGTGCGCCGCATCC
>JAICUS010000513.1 GCA_025935735.1 Solirubrobacteraceae bacterium
CGTCGTCTTCGCAGGCCACGTTGACGTAGCCCGAGCGGAACGGCGTCGCCGCGTGCGTCTCCGGGTCGTAGGCGTGGCGCCACACGCAGCCGGTGTCGTTGGTCAGCAGGTGGATGGAGACGGATGTCTCGGGTGACGTCGTGCGGACCCGGTGGATGTCGTCGCGCGGGGGCAGCAGCGCGTAGAAGTCTCCGGGCCGCAGCGCGCGGCTCTCGGTCAGCTGCAGGTCCTCGGCGTAGATGTCCTCGTCCTGGGTGCCCTTGTAGAGGCCGACGAGGCCCCAGGCGAGGTGGTCGTGCACCGGCGTCTGGGAGCCGGGTGGGACGACGAGCGCGAACAGCGTGAGCGAGCGGTCGCCGGCGCGGAAGAGCAGCCACTGGCCGATGCCCCCGCCCATCCCCGACTCGGGATCGCTCTCCTGGTAGCGCGCGGGCAGCCAGTCGGGATCCTCCAGCAGTTGCGCGAACCGCGGCTCGATGGCCGCGCACGCGGCCTCGGGCGAGGGCGCGCGCTCGATGGCCGCGCGGACGCCGGCGACGAAGCCGCGGACGACGGGCGTGTCGAGGATGTACTCGTCGCTCATCGCGCCGCCGCCACAGCCGCCTGCCCGTAGGAGATGCCGCCGTCGTTGGCCGGCAGCTTCACCGGCGTGAGGACCCGGACGCCGGCGCGCCGGAGCGCGGCGGTCGTGCGGGTCAGGAGAAGCTCGTTCTGGAACACGCCGCCGGAGAGTACGGCCACGGGCTCGCCGGTGGCGAGCAGCGCGTCCGTCGTGGCGGCCGCGAGCCCGTTGTGGAAGCGCGCCGAGACGACGGGGACGGGCACGCCGCGCGCCAGGTCGTCCGCGGCGGCGAGCACGGTGGGCCGCGCGTCCAACCCGGGGCCGAGCGCGTAGGCGGCGCGCTCGCTCTCGTCGGCGGCGGCCTCCAGCTCGATCGCGGCCTGCCCCTCGTATGTCACGGTGTGGCGGATGCCGCAGATCGCGGCGATCGCGTCGCACAGCCGGCCTGCGCTGCTGGTCACCGGCGAGGCGAGGCCGGAGCCGGCCAGCCGCGCGACCTGGTGCCAGCGTTCGGGATCGATGCCCGGCAGCGGCTCCTCGCGCCCGGCCGCCCGCAGCCAGGCGCAGGCCATCCGCCAGGGCTCGCGGATCGCCGCCTCCCCGCCCGGCATCCGCACCGGCCGCAGGTGGGCGGCGCGAGTGCAGCCGTGCGCGCCGCCGACGAGGATCTCGCCGCCCCACACGGTGCCGTCGAGGCCGTAGCCGGTGCCGTCATAGATCGCGCCCGCGGCTCGGGCGACGCCGTGCTCGGCCAGGCAGGCGGCGAGGTGGGCGTGGTGGTGCTGGACGCCGACCGTCTCCACACCCGCCCGCTCCAGCGCGTACTTGGTGGACAGGTACTCCGGGTGCAGGTCGTGGGCGACGAGCGCGGGCTCGAGCTCCAGCAGCCGCTCGAAGTGCGCGATCCCGTCGGTGAAGGCGCGCAGCGTCTCGTAGTTGCGCAGGTCGCCGATGTGATGGCTCACCCACGCCCGGCCGGCGCGGGCGAGCGTGAACGTGCTCTTGAGCTCGGCGCCGACCGCGAGCAGCGGCGGCGCGGCGCCCGGCAGCGGCAGCGGCGACGGCACGTAGCCGCGCGAGCGGCGGACCATCCGGCCGGCGCGGACCACGGAGTCGTCGGTGCGCGTGTGGATCTCGCGGTCTCCGAGCAGGAACAGGTCGGCGATGCCGGCGAGCCGCGCGAGCGCGTCGTCGTCGCGGTGGGCGATCGGCTCGTCGGACACGTTCCCGCTCGTCATCACCAGCGGGAATCCGGCCACCAGCAGGTGGTGCAGCGGCGAGTAGGGGAGCATCACGCCGAGGTCGCGCGAGCGCGGCGCGACCGCCGCGGCCACGCGCGCGTCCGTCCTGCGGCGCGCGAGGACGATCGGCCGCTCCGGCGCGGTCAGAGCGGCCTCGTCCAGGTCGCGTACGAGCGCCCGCGCGGCGTCCACGTCGCGCACCATCAGCGCGAACGGCCGGTCCTCGCGGTGCTTGCGCGCCCGCAGCGCGGCGACCGCGGCCTCGTCGTCGGCGCGGCACGCGAGGTGGAAGCCGCCGATGCCCTTGACCGCCACGATGGCGCCGGCGGCGAGGGCGTGGGCGGCGGCGCCGATCGGGTCGCCCGGCGACCGCGGGTGCAGCCGGACGCGCGGGCCGCAGTCCGGGCAGGCGTTCGGCTGGGCGTGGAAGCGGCGGTCGGCCGGGTCCTCGTACTCGGCCCGGCAGGCCGGGCACATGGCGAACGCGGCCATCGTGGTCTGCGGCCGGTCGTACGGGATGCCGCGGACGATCGTGAACCGCGGGCCGCAGTTGGTGCAGTTGATGAACGGGTAGCGGAACCGGCGGTCGGCGGGGTCGAACAGCTCGCGCAGGCAGTCGGCGCAGGTCGCGGTGTCCGGCGTGACCGCGGTGTCCGGCCGGCCGCCCCGCGGCGACGCGCGGATGGCGAAGCCGCGCTCGCCGACCGCCGCCACGGCCTCCGCCCGCACGCGCTCGATGCGGGCCAGCGGCGGGGCCTCCGCGGGCAGCCGCACGAGGAAGGCCTCGACGGCCTCGCCCTCCACCTCGATCAGCACGCCCGCGCTGTCGTTGAGCACGTATCCCGACAGCCCGAGCGACGACGCCAGCGAGAACACGTAGGGCCGGAAGCCGACGCCCTGGACCGTTCCCTCGACCCGGACGCGCGTCCTCACAGCAGCTCGACGAGCGTGTGGTAGGCGCTCGCCTGCGCCTCCTGGATGCGCGGGATGTGCTCGGAGCGGGTGACGACGACGTGGTCGGCCAGGCCCTCGGCGGCGATCCGGCCGCCGTCGTAGCCGACGAACGCCACGGTCGCCAGGCCGCGCCGGCGCGCCTCGGCCAGCGCGGCCAGCACGTTGCCCGAGGAGCCCGACGTCGACAGCGTCACCAGCGCGTCCTCCCGGCGCCCGTGGGCGATCACCTGGCGGGAGAAGATCGCCTCGACGCCGATGTCGTTGGCCAGCGCCGTGAGGATCGCGGGGTCGTCGGTCAGGTCCAGAGCGCGCCGGCCGGCCGCGCGCAGGTCGGCCACGAGGTCCATCGCGTCGGTGGCCGAGCCGCCGTTGCCCAGCGCGAGCACCCGCCGGCCGCGCAGCGCGTCCGCCGCGGCCTCCAGCACGTCGGCGTTCTCGGTCAGCGTCTGCTCGCGCAGCGCGCCGATCTCCGCGGCCTTGGCCTCGACCGAGCGGCGGACGTCCTCGCGCACCGCCGACAGGTCGCCGCCGCCCTCGCCCAGGAACGGATAGAGGAAGCCCGCTGCGCCCGCGTCGGCGCCGGCCTGCTCGCGATGGTCGATGAACACGTGGACGAGCTCCCACACCACGTGGTAGAGCGTCTCCACCAGCTCTTGGCGGACGAACGGGTGCTCCGTGGGCGGCACGAAGTCCCACTCGGCGCCCGCGCCGAAGCCGATCGTCAGGCAGCCGGACGGCACCTCGCCGTCGAACACGATCGCGACGTCGCCCGGCTCGACCTCGCCCGGGCCGGGCATCGCCAGCGCGGGCAGCGCGCGCTTGCCGACGATCACCGGGTGGACGAACTCGACGGCCACGTGGCGCGCGTCCGACCGCGCCGCCGGCGACGAGGCGAACGCCAGCAGCCGCCCGCCGGCGAGGAAGCGCTCGGCCATCGCGTCGCACAGCGCGGCGATCCGCGCCGACTCGGCCGCGAACAGCTCCCGGTTGGCCCGCGTGCGCTCGTCCAGGCGGTCGAGCGTCCGCGTCACGCCGCCGCCATCCGCCGCGCGGGCAGCGCGGCGAGCCAGTCCCGGAACGCGTCGACGCCGTCGCCGGTCCGCGCGCTCACCACCATCGTGGAGCAGCCGGGGTGCACCGTCTCCACCCGCGCGAGGAACTTCTCCACGTCGAAGTCGACGTAGGGCAGCAGGTCGACCTTGTTGAGCACGACCAGCTCGCACGCCCGGAACATCAGCGGGTACTTCAGCGGCTTGTCGTCGCCCTCGGTGACCGAGGACACCATCACCCGCGCGTCCTCGCCCACCCGGAACTCCGCCGGGCACACGAGGTTGCCCACGTTCTCGATCACCAGCAGCTCGATCTCGTCCAGCGGCAGCGACGGGACCGCGCTGCGGACCATGTTCGCGTCCAGGTGGCACTCGCCGCCGAACCCCTGCGAGGTCTGCAGCTGCACCACCGGCACGTGCAGCGAGGCCAGCCGGTCGGCGTCCAGCGAGCCCTGCACGTCGCCCTCCAGCACGCCCGCCCGCACGTCGCACCCATGCAGGACCCGCTCGAGCAGCGCGGTCTTGCCCGCCCCCGGGGCGCCCATGAGGTTGACCACGGTGACGCCGTGGCGGTCGAAGTCGTCGCGGTTGGCGCGGGCGATCGTCGCGTTGGCGTCGAGCGCGTCCTCGACCACC
>JAICUS010000504.1 GCA_025935735.1 Solirubrobacteraceae bacterium
GGGAGGATCTCCGCGCCGGCCTCGATCAGCGCCTGCCGCGTCGCCTCCTTGTCGTCGACGACGAGGCCGAAGTGGCGGGTCGAGTCCGGCGGGCCGGAAGGGCTCTTCATCAGCGCCAGGAACTGGTCGCCGATGTCGATGAACGCGGCGCTCTCGGAGCGCCCGCGGAAGCGCAGGTCGAAGATGCGGCCGTAGAAGTCGAGGGCGCGGTCGATGTCGGAGACCTCGAGCGCGACGTGGTTGATGCCGACGAGGCGGGTCATGCCCGACACGCTACGAGCGGACGGGCCCCGGCGCCAGCCGCCATTCGTCCTAGGACCCGCCCGCCTCGCGCAGCCAGGCGACCATCGTCTGGCGCCGGGTGTCGAGCGAGCCGGCGATCTCGGTGGCCGACGCCTGCGCGTAGTCGGGCCGGAAGTGGATGTCCGCGCCGCGGGCCAGCAGCCGCTCGGCCACGCGGCGCTGGCCGCCGTGGCAGGCCTGCCAGAACGCGTGGTCGATCTCCTCGGACGTGGCCCTGGCCAGCAGCTCCTCGACCCGCGTGGTCAGGCCCAGCGCCGCCGCCTGCCAGAGCGTCTCCGCCTGCGCGCCGCGCGCCACCAGCAGCTGGGCGACGTGCCAGCAGCCGTAGCCGACGGCGTTGGCCAGCGGCGGGCCGTCCACGATCGAGCCGCCCCGGACCTCCAGGTCGGCGCCGCCGTCGAGCAGCGCCTCCGCGACTTCCGCGTCGTCGCTCGAGGCCGCCCAGTGCAGCGGCGTCTCGCCGAACCCGCTGCCCGCGCCGGGCACGTTCGGGTCGGCGCCGGCGTCCAGCAGCGCCCGCACGACCGCCGGACCGTTCGGGAAGTAGCCCGGCCAGTCGGTGGCGACGTGCAGGGGCGTGCGCGCGCCGCCGCGGTTGTCCTCCAGCGGCGTCGTCGCGAGCCCGGGGTGCTCGGCGAGCAGCCGGGCGAGCGCCTCGAGGTCCCCCGCGCGGATCGCCTGGATGAGCGAGACGGCGACCGGATCGTCACTGCGCATGAGCCCGGCCCAGCTTACGCCCGCCGGGCGGTTGCCTTGACGAGGCGGCGGGCGTAGGGTCGGCCGGCCGGCCCATCCGATGACAGGAGGGAACATGGCCAGCCACCGCGAGACCTCTCGCCGCACCTTCGACGCCTACACGACGGGCGACCTCAGCGGCTTGGAGGACGCCTTCACCGCGGATCACGCGGTCCACGACACGCAGAACCCGTTCGCGGCGCACGAGCACGGGATCGACGTGCTGCGCGGCCAGGTCGAGATGTACCGCGCGGCGTTCCCGGACCTCGTGATGACCGTCGACGCGCAGTACGAGGACGGCGACGTCGTCGTCAACCGCTGGACGGCCACGGGGACGCAGAGCGGCGACCTGCCCGTGCTGCCGGCGACCGGTCGCCGCGCGACGGTCACCGGGATCCTCATCGACCGCTACGAGGGCGAGCGGATCGCCGAGACGTGGAGCAGCTGGGACACGCTCGGGATGCTCCAGCAGCTCGGCGCGGTGCCGGTGCCGGAGGCCGCCGCAGGGTAGGCGCCTATGCTGGCGGCCGTGAGCGTCCTCCCGGCCGCCGGCGTCATCTCGTTCGCGCGCGGGATCCCGTCGCCCGATCTGCTGCCGGTCGCGCCGCTGGCCGACTGCGCGGGCCGCGCGGCGAACCGCGTCGCGCTCAACTACGGCGCGCCGTTCGGCTACGAGCCGCTGCGCGAGTGGCTGGCCGGCCGGCACGGCGTGACCGCGGACCGCGTGATCGTCACGCCCGGCTCGCTGATCGCGCTGAACTTCCTCGTCGCCGCCACCCGCGGACGGGCGATCGTCGAGGCGCCGACCTATGACCGGATGCTGCACGCGCTGGGCGACGCGGACGTCGTGGCGGTCCGGCGCGACGCGGACGGGATCGACCTGGACGAGCTGGCCGCCGCGCTCACGCCGGACACGCGCTTCCTCTACGTCCTGCCGACGTTCCACAACCCCACGGGCCGGACGCTGACCGGCGCGCAGCGGCAGGCGGTGGCCGAGTTCGCGATCGAGCACGGCCTGCTCGTCTACGAGGACGACCCGTACCGCGACGTGCGCATCGACGGCGCGCCCGAGCCCTACCTGCAGTCGCTGCTGCCGGAGGAGCTGTGCGTGTTCACCTCGTCGTTCTCGAAGACCGTCGCGCCCGGGCTGCGGGTGGGCTACGCGGTGCTGCCGCCGCAGCTGGTCGCGCCGGTCCAGGCGATCGCCATGCGCACCTACGTCTCGCCGCCGCTGTTCGCCCAGGCGCAGCTGCTCGAGTTCCTCGAGGCCGGCCACCTGGAGCCGCACCTGCGCTTCCTGGCCTGCGAGCTGGGAGCGCGCCGCGACGCGCTGCTGGCCGAGCTCGAGCCCCTGCGCGCGGTGGCCACCTGGACGCGCCCGGACGGCGGCTACTTCCTCTGGCTCGAGCTGCCACTCGACGCGGCGACGCTGCTCGAGCCGGTCCGCGCCGCCGGCGTGGACTTCGTGCCCGGCGCGGCATTCGGCGGCGGACCCGGCAGCGCCCGGCTCTCGTTCAGCTACCCGAGCGTGGCGGAGATCCACGAGGGCGCCCAGAGGCTCGCGGAGATCGTCCTCGCGCATGCCTGACCTCCACGCGTGGCTCGATGCGCGGGCGGAGGAGATGGCCGCGCTCGTCGAGGAGCTGGTGGCCGTCGACACGGAGAACCCGCCCGGCCGCAACCTGGGCGCGTGCGGCCGGGCGCTGGCCGCGGCGATGGAGCGGCTCGGGGTCGCGCCGGAGGCGATCGGGCTCGCGCCGCGTGACGGGCTCGAGGAGCCGTGCGTGGTCCGCGGCAGCGTGGGCGACGGTGAGCGGATCGTCTACTTCCACGGGCACTTCGACGTCGTCCCGGCGCAGGACCGCGGCCAGTTCCGGCCGCACCGTCGCGACGGGCGGATCGTGGGCCGCGGGACGGCGGACATGAAGGGCGGGCTCGTGAGCATGCTCTACGGCGCGGCCGCCGCGCGCGAGCTCGGGCTGCTCGATGACGCGCGGGTCGTCTTCCACTTCGTCTGCGACGAGGAGACCGGGAGCCTGACCGGCTCCGGCCACCTGCGCGACGCCGGCCTGATCGACCCGGCCGCGCTCGCCATGGTCACGGCCGAGCCGACCGGCGGCGCGGTCTGGCACGCCAACCGCGGCGCGATCACGCTCCGCGTCCGGGTGGCCGGCCGGGAGGCGCACGTCGGCCAGGCCCACCTGGGCGACAACGCGTTCGAGAAGATGATCCAGGCGGCGGCGCCGCTCGGCGCGCTCGCCCGCGAGCTGCTGGAGCGCGACTCGATGCTCGTCGTCGGCGGCGCGTCAGGCTCGGGCGCGGGGTTCAACGTCGTCCCCGGCTCCGCCTGGTTCAGCGTCGACCGCCGCTTCAACCCGGACGAGGACCTCGACGCCGAGCTCGCGCGGCTGACCGGCGCGCTCGACCAGGCCGGCGTGGAGGTCGAGGTCGACGTGCTGCAGCGCGCGCCGTCCGCGAGCACGGACCCGCGCCATCCCGCGGCCGCCGCGCTCGCCGACGCCATCGAGCAGGTCGAGGGAGCGCCGCCGCGCTTCGAGCTGTGCCCCGGCGTGCTGGAGACCCGCTGGTACGCGCAGCTCGGCATCCCGGCGTTCGGATACGGCGCCGGCCGGCTCGACGTCTCCCACGGCCCGGCGGAGTACATCGACGAGGCGGCGATGCGCCGCTGCGCCGCGGTCTACGCCCTCTTCCCCAGCCGCCTCGCGCGCGGTTGACTACGGGCATGCTCCTCGCGTGCGCCGTCTCGCTCGCCCTGTGCGCCGGCGCGCCCGCGCAGCCGCAGGAGTACACGTTCTCCAGCCACCGGCTCTCCCCCGCGCTGCGCCATCGCCTCTACGGCTCGTCCTGGCACCCCGGCTGCCCCGTGCCGCTGTCCGGGCTGCGCTACCTGCGGATCGGCTACTGGGGCTTCGACCGCCGCCGCCACAAGGGCGAGATGGTGGTCGCGGCGTCCGCGGTCCCCGCCGTCCGCGAGGCGTTCGGCCGGCTGTTCGCCGCGCGCTTCCCGATCCGGCGGATGCGGCTGGTCGACGACTACGGCGCCAGCGACTCCCGGTCGATCGACCACGACAACACGTCCGCGTTCAACTGCCGCAACGTCACCGGCGGGTCGGGCTGGTCCGAGCACGCGTACGGCCGGGCGATCGACATCGATCCGATCGAGAACCCGTACGTCTATCCCGGCGGCCGGGTCACGCACGCCGCGTCGCGCCCCTACGTGGACCGCTCGCGCCACCGCCGCGGGATGGCCTACCCCGGCGGCGTGCTCGTGCGCGCGTTCGCCGCCGTGCGCTGGGGCTGGGGCGGCGACTGGCCGCCGCCCACCGACTACCAGCACTTCTCTTCCACCGGTCGCTGAGCGTATGCTGGCGAGCGGGTCAGCCCAGCCGTAACCGCGTTCGCTTCCAGCTCTACTGAGGAGGGGGTTCGAGATGGCAGCCGAGACGACCGTCGCGCCTACCGGAGGGAC
>JAICUS010000607.1 GCA_025935735.1 Solirubrobacteraceae bacterium
CGCTGCGCCTGGCCTACTCGGGCGTGACGCCCGAGCAGATCGACGAGGGCATCACGCGGCTCGCCGACGCCGTGCGCAGCCTTGGCGTCGCGGCGGCTTAGTGGACGCGGCCCACGTCCACAGCTACGGGGAGGATCCGTCGCAGTTCGGCGAGCTGTCCGGCTCCGGGCCGGTCGCCGTGCTCATCCACGGCGGCTTCTGGCGCGACCGCTACGACCTGCGGCTGATGGATCCGCTGGTCGACGACCTCGTGGGCCGCGGCTGGGCGGCGTGGAACATCGAGTACCGGCGGCTGGGCTCCGGCGGCGGCGTGCCGGAGACGCTGGACGACGTCGCGGCGGCGATCGACTTCCTGGCGGAGCTGGACGTCGACCGCTCGCGGGTGGTGACGATCGGCCACTCGGCGGGCGGTCACCTGGCGGCCTGGGCGGCGACCCGCGAGGATCCGCGCGTGGGCGTGACCGCGGTGGTGTCGCAGGCCGGCGTGCTCGACGTGCGCCGGGCGTGGGAGCTGGGGCTGTCGGACGACGTCGCCCGGGAGTTCCTGCGGGGTGACGTCTCGCGCTGCGCGCTCGCGTCGCCGATCGAGCGGCTGCCGCTCGGCGTGCCCGCGCTGCTGGTCCACGGCGCGCAGGACGACACGGTCCCGCTGGAGATCTCCGAGCGCTTCGCCCGCGAGTCCGGCGCGAGCCTGGTCGTCGAGCCCGAGGAGGGCCACTTCGGCCACCTCGACCCGTCCAACCCCATGTGGCAGGCGGTGATCAAGTGGCTGTGACCCGGGACGAGGCGCTCGCGCTCGACGCGGACGACCCGCTGGCGGGCTTCCGCGAGCGGTTCGTCATCGCGGATCCCGAGCTGCTCTACCTCGACGGCAACTCGCTCGGCCGGCTGCCGGTCCCCACGCGCGAGCGCCTGAGCGACTTCGCCGCCACCTGGGGCGACCAGCTGGTGTCCGGCTGGCACGAGTGGATCGAGGTGCCGCTGCGGGTGGGCGACGCACTGGCCGGCGTGCTCGGCGCCTCGCCGGGCGAGGTGCTGGCCTGCGACTCCACCACGGTCAACCTCTACAAGCTCGTGCACGCCATGCTCGACGCCGCGCCGGGCATCGCACGGCTCGTGGGCCATCAGGACGACTTCCCCACGGACCGCTACGTGCTCGAGGGCATCGCCGGCGCCCGCGGGCTGGAGCTGCGGTTCCTGGAGGGCGAGCCGCAGCCGGCCGACGTGCCGGAGGACTCGCTCGCGGTCTTCTCGCACGTCAACTACCGGACGGGCGCGATCGCCGACATCGCGGCGTTCTCCGGGCACATCGTCTGGGACCTCTCGCACTCCGCCGGCGCCGTGCCGGTCGAGCTCAACGAGCGCGGCGTGGAGCTGGCGGTGGGCTGCACGTACAAGTACCTGAACTCCGGCCCGGGCGGGCCCGGCTACCTGTACGTGGCCGCGGCGCTGCAGGAGCGGCTGCGCTCGCCGATCCAGGGGTGGTTCGGCCAGGACGAGCAGTTCGCCATGGAGCGCCCGTATCAGCCGGCGCCGGGGATCGCCCGGTTCCTGGCCGGGACGCCGCCGATCGCCGGGCTGGTGGCGGTCGAGGAGGGCGTCCGGCTGACGGCGGAGGCGGGCATCGACCGCATCCGGGCCAAGTCGGTCGCGCAGACCGAGCTGATCGTCGCGCTGCACGACGCGTGGCTGGCCCCGCTGGGGTTCGATCTGGGCTCGCCGCGCGATCCGGAGCGGCGCGGCTCGCACGTGTCGCTGCGCCATCCGGAGGCCTGGCAGATCTGCCGCGCGCTGATCGAGCGCGCGCGGGTCGTCCCGGACTTCCGCGGGCCGGACTCGGTCCGCCTCGGGGTGGCGCCGCTGTACACCCGCTACGTCGACGTGTGGGACGCGCTCGACCGCCTGCGCGGGCTGGTCGAGCGCGGCGAGCAGAAGCTCGTCTCGGCCGAGCGCTCCCGGGTCACGTAGCCGACATCGCCTCTTCCATCCGGCGCTGCATCTCGGCCTCGCTCATGTCCTCGGTGTGGGTGGCGAGCATCCAGCGGTGGCCGAACGGGTCGCGCAGGGAGCCGGCGCGGTCGCCGTGGAACTGGTCGGCGGGCTCGTTCACCGGCGTGGCGCCGGCCTGCACGGCGCGCGCGTACGCGCCGTCGACGTCCTCGGTGTAGAGCAGGATCGAGGCGTGCACGGGCTGCTCGGGGTCGGGCGCGACGGAGCCGGGGAACGGTTCGGCGACGGTGATCAGCGAGTCGCCGATGCGCAGCTCGCCGTGCATGAGCTTGCCGTCGAGCACGAGCTTGCGCACGACCTCGGCGCCGAACGCGCGCTCGTAGTACGCGAGCGCGTCCAGGCCGCGGTCGACGGTGAGGTTCGGGGTGATGGCGCGGTAGCCGTCGGGGATGGGCTTGGCAGTCATGCCGGCCAAGCTAGGCGCCCTGTGGGCGGCCGTATTGTAAGAACGCGACGATGCCTTCCGGCGCCACCACGAGCTTCGGCGGGATCCTCGACCCGGACGCGGCCCGCCGCCACTTCCGGCTCACCCGCTACCCGCCGTCGGCCGACCTCGCGGACCTGGTGGAGCGCCACTGGATCGTCGAGTGGGACCTAGAAATGCCGTTCACCCAGGAGCTGGTCACGCACCCGTGCGTGAACCTCGTCTTCGAGGCTCATGTCGCGCTGATCCACGGCGTGATCACCGGCCGGGGCGCGAAGGAGATCGCCGGGCACAGCAAGGCGGTGGGCGTGAAGTTCCGGCCGGGCGGCTTCCATCCGTTCCTGCCGATCCCGGCGTGGCGGCTGACCGACAACGCCATGACGCTGGAGGAGGCGTTCGGCGCGAACCCGCACGCCGCGGTGCTGGCGGCGGGCTCCGACCGCGCGCAGATCGCGGTCGTGGAGGACTTCCTGCGCGGGCTGCCGCGCGCGCCCGACCCGCTGGTGGCCGAGGTCGTGGAGATCTTCCGGCTCATCCTGCGCGACCCGTCCCTGCTGCGCGTCGACCAGCTCGCGGCGCGGCTCGGCCGCTCCCCGCGCGCCCTGCAGCGGCTGTTCCGCGAGTACGTCGGCGTGACGCCCAAGTGGGTGCTCCAGCGCTTGCGCCTCCACGAGGCGGCCGAGCGGATGCGCGACGGCGACGGGGACTGGGCCTCGCTCGCCCTCGACCTCGGCTACTTCGACCAGGCCCACTTCATCAACGACTTCCGCCGGGTCGTCGGCCGCTCACCGGGCGAGTACGCCGCCCTCGCCGCCGCCTAAAGGGGACAGTCCCCTTTAAGTTTGGCAGCGAGGTCGAGGAAGTCGTCTGCGACCAGGTCCCAGGCGCCTTCCGGCTCGAGGTCGGTCGTTTGGCCCGGGCCGTGCTCGGTGTGGCGGGGGACAAAGGCGGTGCGGAAGCCGAGGGCCTGCGCGGCGTGGAGGTCGCCGTTGTGCGCGGCGACCATCGTGATGTCGTGCGGCGGGAGCTTGA
>JAICUS010000685.1 GCA_025935735.1 Solirubrobacteraceae bacterium
CGGACGCTCGGCGCGATGCCGAAGCAGAAGCAGCTCACGAAGGCACGGGAGACGCTCGAGATCTACGCCCCGCTCGCCCATCGCCTGGGAATCCATGCGATCAAGTGGGAGCTCGAGGACCTCGCCTTCGCCACGCTCCATCCGCGCAAGTACAAGGAGATCAAGGCGCTGGTCAACCAGCAGCGCGAGGAGCGCGAGCGCTACGTGGCCAAGGCGGGCGGCTACCTGGCCAAGGAGCTCGAGGCGCTCGGCATCCACTCGGAGATCTCCGGCCGGGCCAAGCACTTCTACTCGATCTACTCGAAGATGACCCGCAAGGGTCGCGAGTTCAACGAGATCTACGACCTCACGGCCATGCGCGTGATCGTCGACTCCGTGAAGGACTGCTACGGGGCCGTCGGCGTCATCCACTCGCTCTGGAAGCCCCTGCCCGGGCGCTTCAAGGACATGGTGGCGATGCCGAAGTTCAATATGTACCAGGCGCTCCACACGACGGTCATCGGGCCCGAGGGCCGCCCGCTGGAGATCCAGATCCGCACGAACGAGATGCACGACACGGCGGAGTACGGCGTCGCCGCGCACTGGCGCTACAAGGAGGGCACGGGCAGCGGGCGCATCGACGCCGCCGACGCCAAGCTGCAGTGGCTGAAGTCGCTGCTGGACTGGCAGCGCGACCCCGACGACCCGGCCGAGTTCACCGACCAGTTGCGCGGCGAGCTCGTCGAGGACGAGGTGTTCGTGTTCACGCCCAAGGGCGAGGTCAAATCGCTCGCCGCGGGCGCGACGCCGCTCGACTTCGCCTACGAGATCCACACCGACGTCGGCCACCGCTGCGTCGGCGCGCGTGTGAACGGCAAGATCGTCCCGCTGCACTACGAGCTGCAGTCCGGCGACATCGTCGAGATCCTCACCTCCAAGCGCGAGCGCGGCCCGTCGCGCGACTGGCTGGCGCTGGTGAAGACCACCCGCGCGCGCAACAAGATCAAGGCCTGGTTCAAGGCCGAGTCGCGCGAGGACTCAGAGCACACCGGCCGCGAGCTGCTGCAGGAGCACCTCAACAAGGCCGGGCTGCCGGCCCAGAAGCTCACCGGCTCGCCGCTGCTGGCCGACGTGATCCGCGAGCTCGGCTTCAAGAAGGCCGACGACTTCTACATCGCGCTGGGCGGCGCCAAGATCTCGCCGAAGGTCGTCGTCAACAAGGTCCTGCAGCGCCTCAAGCAGGGCGAGGCGGGCGTCGAGGCCCCGGGTCCGGGCGAGGACCTGCTGCTGGACCGCCGCAAGGCGCCGGCGCTGCGCCGCCCGGACGGCAACGCGGCCAAGTTCGGCATCCGCGTCGAGGGCGTGGCCGACGTCCCGCTGCGGCTGGCCAAGTGCTGCCGCCCGGTGTCCGGGGACCCGATCGTCGGCTACGTCTCGCTCGGGCGCGGCATCACCATCCACCGTGAGGACTGCCCGAACGTCGGCGCGCTGCGCAAGGACCCGGAGCGGTTCGTGCCGGTCTCCTGGGACGGCGACAACGAGACCGGCTTCAAGGTGGAGATCCAGGTCGACGCCTGGGACCGCCACCGGCTGCTCGAGGACCTGTCGCGCACGTTCGCCGAGCAGGGGATCAACATCGTCGAGGCCCGCTGCCTCGTCCAGCACCCGATGACCCGCAACCGCTTCGTGATCGAGGTGGGGGACACGCAGGCGCTCAAGGGCGCCATCGCCCGCCTGCGGGCGATCGACAGCGTGTTCGACGCCTACCGGGTGATCCCGGCCGGCGGCTGAGCCTTCCGGCGCGGCGGGCACAGCAGGCTCGCGCGCACCAGCTCGCGCTGGCGATCGTGCGCGTTGCGGCCAGGGGCGAGCGCGTCGGACACGAGCCGGGAGACGGTGCTCTTGGACGGGGTGCGCATGGCGCGATCATCCCTCTCGCGTATCTTTCCGCCCAGGGCATAGACCCCCCAGTGGGGGTGCGGCTAACTCACCACTTGCAGCGCGCCCGGGCGGATGGCGAAGCGGGCCTCGAGCGTGTCGAACAGGTGGTCGCCGTCGACGTGCACCGGGATGCCGCGCCCGTCGGTCGACCGCACCACGGCCTCGGTGACGCCGGGGAAGGCCTCGATCGCCCGGTGGCGGGCGATCCGCGCGGCGCCCGACAGCGCCCGGAACGTCACCGTGGGCACGTCGTAGGGCCGTGCCCGCGTGAGCACGACGCCGGAGAACACGCCGGAGTCGAACTTCGCGCCCTCGACCAGCTCCACCGGCCGGTCGCGGAAGTACGTGTAGCGCTCGGCGTTCTGGATGAACACGCTCACGCCGGGGATCGTGCGCCCGTCGACCTCGATCTCCAGCCGCGGCGGGTTGACCACGTAGTGGCGCAGGAACGTGCCCACCGCGGCCTCCATGAAGTACCACGGGCCGAAGCGGGACTTCAGCTGCGGGTGGCTGTCCACCCGCTCGACCACCGCGGCGTCGAGCCCCATCCCCGCGGCGAACGTGTACAGGCGGCCGTTGACCTCGCCGAGGTCGACGGCGCGCGGCTGGAAGCGGTCGGCCATCAGCAGCAGGTGCTCGGTGGCGTCCACCACGTCGGTGGGGATCCCCAGCACCTTGGCCACCACGTTGTTGGAGCCGCCGGGCAGGCAGGTCAGCGCGGTGCGCGAGCCGGCGAGCCCGTTGGCCGCCTCATTGACCGTCCCGTCGCCCCCGAAGGCCACCACCACGTCGAAGTCCTGCGCGGCGGCCTCGCGGCAGAGCTCGATCGCGTGGCCGCGGCGCTGCGTGTCGGCCACCGTGACGTCGTAGCGTCCCTGCAGCGCGTAGACCACGAGGCTCTTGAGCTTCTCGGACATCGCGGTGGCCACGGGGTTGACC